>JAZLKH010000019.1:0-11525 GCA_045597545.1 Fibrobacter sp. | reverse complement strand
AGAAGGCGCCGGCTCCCTCTGGTACGACGTCACCCACAAGCCCCCCGGAACCATTGAGTGGGAGTAGCCCACAAGGCGAATCCAGCGAAAAAATGCTTGCATTTTTTCATTGGTGAGCCGAAGGGCAGACGCTGGAGACGCAGGCGTAAGCGTCCGTAAGCCGAACGCCGCGACGCCAAGCTCGCTTGTTTCTATGACCGAGGCGCACGACACGCGCTTGAGCCGAAGGCGAAAGCGCCGTGGGAGTAGCTGTCCTGTTTCCGAACTAGGTTACAACCCCACTTGCACACCTCTGTTCCAAACCCTTTAGCAAGGTCTCCGAGAGTAAATCTCGGAGGCTTTTTTTTATTTGCAAACAAGGTTCGGAATCAAGTTGGCAACCAGGTTGAAAACGTTGATTTTGAACCAGATTCGCCACTTTTGGTGACAAACAAGGTGAAAAATCTTGATTGCAAATCTGGTGGGAAACTGGGTTGCAAAACATCGTTTCCATACCCGACTGGCTGGGTTGGAACAAAGGGTTGCCATCGATGGAATAACATCTTTTTTGGAGACATAAACAATCAATTTTCGATTCTAAACAAAATATTCTAGAAAGAATAGGCCAGGCCGGTCATGCCCCCCTCGGACGTGGGGAAAACATACCACTGGAACTTGCTTTCGGGCTTTCCATCGCGGAAATCACTGAACTTCTTACCCACGGTGCGGCCAATCATAAAGCCCGTAATGGCCCCTGCAAAAATATCGCTGGCCCAGTGGGCTGAAAAAGACATGCTCACGCCGATAATGGTCGCGTAGACAATGGATCCAACCAAGATCTTGGTGTTGCCGGGGTACATGGTAGAAAGCGCCGTTACGGCAGCTACCGCCGTGGCCGTGTGACCGCTGGGCCAACCGTCAATGATGCTGCCCTCGTAAATTCCGAAACGCCAATCATTGCTGTAATCCTTCTGATACCTGGGGTCCCCATCGGCGGCATCGTATACATGTGGCGGCACTCGCCCCGTAAAGAACTTGCTCACCGTGGTAATTCCAACGGCGATCAAGGCTGCCTGCCCCATGGCGGCAGAGGCAATCTGAACATTACGGTCGTCGCTCACTAAATAGGCCGTAAAGGGGACGAAGAATGGAGCAAAGGTGCCTACGATTCCGCCCGGCAAAGAGCCAATGAAAGTCATGGTCTCGTGACGGGTGCAAAAGCGGTTCCATTTCCAGTCCAATCCACTATCAATCATGCCATAAGTGCCTGCGGCGGCCACAGCCCAGGGCAAGCCAAATCCGTAGACCAAGGAATTCACCGCATTCCATCCCATGTTATGAAACAGCGTAGAAAAAGGTATTCGAGCGGGTTTCTGAGCAACAGGCTCTTGCGAAGAAGAATCCTGTGAAATGAGCGAATCTTGTAGAGCGACACTTTCTTCTTGTACCGAGGTATCGTCCTCTGCAAAAGTCGAGGTCGCCATCATAAAAAGCACTAAAAATACAGACACAAGATTCAGCTTCGCGAATTTCATGCTCACAATATAGAAGTTTACGCAAGGTACCTGCCAAGGGGTATTTGAAAAACAGCCCATTCAGAACAAATCTTATACAAACTAACCAAATTCTACTACCGCAAATACGCATTCTGTAAAAGGAAGCTATCGCACCCTTTTTCTATATTTTGACAAAGCGAGGATTTTTATATGAAGTTCGAAGATATCATGAAAGAAGTAAAGTTCGAAGTGGAAGTGGACGGCGTAATGTTGGCCCCCGCTATCGTTCAAGATGCTGACAAAGGCGACGTTTTGATGATGGCCTGGATGAACGAAGAGGCTCTGCGCCGCACCCAGGAATGTGGCGAAATGGTGTTCTGGAGCCGTAGCCGAAAGGAATACTGGCACAAGGGCGACACCAGCGGAAATGTCATGACCGTTGTAGAATGGGCAACCGACTGTGATTCCGACGCCCTACTCTTCAAGGTCCGTATGCAGGGGCCCCAGGTGGCATGCCACACAGGCGCTCGCAGTTGTTTCTTCAAGATCTGCGAGAAGTAGTGGTTAGTAGACAGTAGGATGTAGGATGTTCGATTTCCTAAATCCAACGATGAAGAATATACGAATTGTCTAGAAACCCTTTTAGATGAATAAAGCCCCATTCAACAGTATTCAAAGTACCATCCAGCGACAAGGCTGGGCGGGTTTGCTGTTGGCAGTTTCGGGTGGATTGGATTCCATTTGCCTAGCTCATTACTTTATTCGAAAGAAAACTATTCTGGGATTGAAGTGGCTGGGCATTGCCCATGTGCATCACGGACTGCGAGAAGGCACCGCGGATTTGGATGCGGAGCTGGTAAGGAAATTTGCCGAGAACCACAACGTTCCCTTTTTTATGGAAAGACTGAATGGCGAGGCGCTTAAGTCGAACGGGTCCGTAGAAGAGAATGCGAGAGAGGCTCGATACGCTTTTTTAAGTTGCATTGCAAAAGAAAACAACGCAGCAATTGTGACGGCACACCATGCAGGGGACCAGGCGGAAACACTTTACATGCGTTTACGACGCGGTGTAACCTTGGCAGGGCTCAGGGGAATGCAAGGAGTTAGAGATGACGCCACGACAGTGAACGCCTCTGCGCCAATCTACCGCCCATTCCTAAATGTCACCCGTGAAGAACTTTTAGCCTACGCCAAAGAAAACCACCTCACCTGGCGAGAAGACGAGAGCAATGCCGACACCAAGTATACCCGAAACCTGGTGCGACACGAACTTCTCCCCAACTTGGAGAAAAACGCCCCTGGAGCGACATCACAGTTGACTCGTATCGCCGCGGTCGCAGATCGCGCCTACGAAAAGATCCTGCAACAGGCCGAGAGGCAGTTCGCCCCGGCTATCATTCCCTCGGACCAGTGGCCATTTGACGCAAAATACGCGACATACGAGAAGGTGTTGGCGCTAGATGAAAAGAAAATTCCAAGCTTTTCGAACATGGCCGAACTTTTTCGCCTGTGGCTAGACGCCAAGGGTTTCCGCTTTCCCGTAGATACGTTCCTGCCTAAAAAATCCCCGACGACAGGAACTTCACTCCCACAGCACCTTTCATCTTTCAGCATTAATCTTTCCTCTGTTCGCTACCGCACACGTTTCATCGAAAAATGTCGTCATATCATCTGGATTTGCGATAGGCATTCCACATTACCCCCCAAGAATTTGTATCTTGTCGAAGAACAGAAGTTTTCTGGCGTTGCCGGTGAATGGCGCATTCAAAAAGAAGGTGACATTCTCTGGCCTTTGGACGATAAAATAAGGGCACGCAAACTGGAAAAGTGGCTGAACGAGCAAGGAATTCCCAAGTGGATGCACGGCAGCCTGCCCCTTTTTGCACAGGGTTCCCGAATTTTGTACGTTCAGGGAGCAAGAAAGAAGCAAGTTTAGAATTGGATTAGAACATTTATAGAAAGGACGATATGAGTCAAACCAAGGGTAAACCGACCCCACCATACCGCAACAAGAATTTCATCATCCTTATCGTGATGATCCTTTTACTGTTTGTCATGTTCCCCCTGGCAAGCAAGGACGGCGAATCGGACATCACCCGCACCGAATTTTTAGCCATGATGGGCGACTCCACCAAGGTCATCACGGAACTGACTTTGCAAAAGACTCCCGATGGCGTAATCATCGAAGGCGCTCGCGAGATGACCGCCGAGGAAGCCGCCGAAGCCAGGAAGAACCGCAGCGCCCTCGCCCGCTTCACCCGTGAAAGCGACGAAGCCAAGGCCGGCACCAAGCGTTTCAAGAGCCATATGCTGGAAGTCAGCAACGAACAGATTACCGCATGGGAAGTTTTCAAGGGCGTAAAGGTAAAGGTCATCCACGACGCAGGCTCCTGGCTAGATTCCATTATCGCCTTCTTGCCGGCCATTTTGCTGATCGTATTCTTCTACATCATGATGAACCGCCAGATGGGCGGTGGCGGCAAGAGTCCCTTTGCCTTTGGCAAGAGCCAGGCAAAGCAGCTGGACCCCAAGAAGAAGACACTGTTCAAGGATGTGGCCGGCTGCGACGAAGCCAAGCAGGACTTGCAGGAACTTGTAGAATTCCTTAAGGATCCCAAGAAGTATGACGAACTGGGTGGACGCATTCCCAAGGGAGCTCTGTTGGTTGGCCCTCCGGGTACCGGTAAGACCTTGCTCGCCCGCGCTGTGGCAGGCGAAGCTGGCGTGCCCTTCTTTAGCATGAGCGGTTCCGACTTCGTGGAAATGTTCGTGGGTGTGGGTGCAAGCCGCGTCCGTGACCTTTTCGAAAACGGTAAGAAGAACGCTCCCTGTATTTTGTTCATCGACGAAATCGACGCCGTAGGTCGCCAGCGTGGTGCGGGTCTCGGCGGAGGCCACGACGAACGTGAACAGACTTTGAACCAGTTGCTGGTGGAAATGGACGGCTTTACCGCCAACGAAGGCGTTATTTTGATTGCAGCCACCAACCGTCCCGATGTGCTGGATAAGGCACTGCTTCGCCCAGGTCGTTTCGACCGTCAGATTGTGGTGGGGCTGCCCGACCTTAAGGGCCGCGAAGAAATACTCCGCGTACACTTGAAGAAGCGCAAGGTTCCCCTGGCCGACGACGTAGATGTGAAGGCCGTCGCAAAGGGCACTCCTGGCCTTGCCGGTGCGGACCTTGAAAACCTGGTGAACGAAGCAGCCCTCATGGCAGCTCGCTTCAACAATAAGAAGGTCACCATGCTGGACTTCGAAGAAGCCCGCGACAAGCTCTCCATGGGTGCAGAACGCCGCACCTTGCTCATGACCGACGAAGAAAAGCGCCACACCGCGTACCACGAAGCAGGCCACGCCCTCATGACGCTTCTCTGCAAGAACAGCGACCCGCTACACAAGATAACCATCATTCCTCGAGGACGTGCCCTGGGCGTTACCATGGCTCTACCTGAACGTGACCAGGTAAGTTACAGCCGCGAATACGCCGAGGAGCGCATCATGATCATGATGTCCGGTCGCTTGGCGGAACTGATTTTCTTTAACCATCAGAGCACCGGAGCCTCTAATGACATTATGCGCGCTACCGAACTTGCCCGCAAGATGGTTACAGAATGGGGCTTTGACGAAGAAATCGGACCTGTTTGCTACAGCCGCACCGATGGCGAAGTCTTCTTGGGCCGCGAAATCAGCAAGCCCAAGGAAATGTCCGAGATGATGGCGGAAAAGATCGACAATGCGGTCAACGGCCTCATCAAGAATCTGGACAAGCGCGCCCGCGACCTCTTGGAAGAAAACCGCGAACAGTTGAAGACCTTGGCAGAAGCCCTCTTCGAATTTGAAGTTCTGGACCGCGAAGAAATCGACCGCGTCATGGCTGGCGAAAAGCTGGAAGGAACCAAGAAGAGCCGCCAGTACAAGGCAATGGAAGAACTTGCCGAAAAGCGCAAGAAGGAAAACACTCCGCCGCCGGATCCGGGCAAGATCAACGAAGTAAAACCCGAACCGGTACAGGACGGCGTCCCCGCAGCAGAATCTTCTACAGCCGACGAGGCCAATAAGGAAGCCTAATGCTCAACGAACTGCTGTCCAAATCCCGTGCCCTTCCCTGGAATATCGGAAACGACCTTCTCGCATGTCAGCCTACGCCGCTGATCATGGGCATAGTGAACGTGACTCCGGACAGTTTCTTTGATGGCGGCAGGCACAATACCCTAGACGCAGCCTACGCCCACGCCCTTAAGCTTTTGGACGAAGGCGCTGTAATCTTGGATATCGGCGGTGAGAGCAGCCGCCCCGGCAGCAAGCCCGTTCCTGTGCAAGAGGAGCTTGACCGCGTCTGCCCGCTGGTGGAACGCTTGGCACCCCTTGCGAAGGAACGCCACTTCTACATTTCCATCGACACCGTCAAGGCAAAGGTTGCAAAGGAAACCATGGGACTTGGCGCTCACATCATCAACGACATCAGCGCCCTCACCATGGATCCGCAAATGTTGCAGACCGTAGCCGACACCAAGGCCGCCGTGGTACTGAACCACATCCGCGGAAACTTCGGCACCATGCAGCAGGATTTTGAACCATACACCAACGTGGTCTCAGAGGTTCGTAGTGAGCTCATGGCTCAGGTGAAAAAGCTGCTGGACCTGGGTGTGGATCCGCAAAAGATTTGCCTTGACCCGGGCATCGGCTTTGGCAAGACAGCCCAGGACAACATCGACCTGATGAAGTCCGTAGAAGACTTTTTGGAAGAAGGCTACCCCGTCCTCATCGGAACCTCCCGCAAGTCCTACATCGGCAAGATGAAGGGGCTGGAGGAAAGCGACCGCTTGATTCCCACCGTTACCGCAGGCATCGTGGCGACCCTCGGCGGAGCCAGCTGCATCCGCGTTCACGACGTGAAGGAAGCCAAGGAATCCATGCTATACTTGGAGGCCATGAACAATGGTTCTGTTTAGGTTATTCGACATTATTGATGTGCGTATGGCAGACATCCTGGATGTGCTGCTCATTTCCATTATTATCTACTACATCTTTTTGCTGTTCCGCGGCACCCGCGCAGCCCAGATGATTTTCGGCGGACTGCTCCTGATTCTCGCCTGGATCATCGCCCAGTGGTGGGAACTCCACACCATCGTATGGCTCATCAGCAACCTGGCGACCCTGGGCATTATCGCCATCGTGATTCTGTTCCAGCCCGAAATCCGAAGCGCCCTTACGCGAATCGGCCAGGCGGCAAGTAAGCTGGACTTCCACAACATCTTTTTCCACGCCAGCGGCCTGGACGAAATCACCAAGACCATCACCGCAGCAGCCCAGGACCTGGCAAAGACCAAGACCGGAGCCCTTATCGTCTTGGAAAAGCGCGTAGGCCTTAAGAACTACGCCGACACCGGCGAAATTCTGGACGCCAGGATCAGCACACGCCTTTTACGTGCCTTGTTCTTCCCCAACTCCGCACTCCACGACGGTGCCGTCATCATGAACAGCAAGCGCATCGTCGCCGCAGGCTGTATCTTGCCCATGCCCACCGGCAATGCCGAAAAGGAAGCCGGCTACGGTATGCGTCACCGCGCAGCAAAGGCCCTGGCCTCGGAATGCGACGCCCTGGTCATCGTAGTCTCCGAAGAAACGGGCTACATCTCCATCGCCTACCGCAACACCCTTCGCCGTAACATCAGCGTTTCGGAATTGAAGCAGGAAATCATCCGCCCCTGGGGCGAACTCTTCAACGCCGTTCGCGAAACCGAGAAGGCCGAATTGAGCGCCGCCGAAAAGGATTAATCTTATGACCGAACAGAATCGAAATCAGCAGAATTCACAGAATCGCAAAAAGAAGAACGTAGCCATCCTGGTTTTGATGTTCCTGCTTCTGGTTTGCCTATTCATTGCGCAGTGCCACCTGGACCAGGTGAAAAAGGACGCTCTTGCCAAGGAGCAGGAAACGGCGCTAGAAATGCAGCGTCAACACGCCTTGGACAGTCTACGCCAACTGGAACAGATGCGGGCAGATTCTCTCAGAGCCGCGGATTCCCTGGCAGCCCTTGCCGCAGACAGCTTGCGCAAAGCAGACTCCCTGGCCCGTATCCAAGATAGCATCCGCATTGCCGATTCCCTGGCGGCCCTCAAGCCCAACGTGAACCGCGACAGCATCCGCCACGTCCGCGACAGTATCAGGCACGTGCAGGATTCCATCAAGGCAGTCGAAAAGGCTCGCAAGGATTCCATCGACAAGGTGAACAAGGCCGTCGCCGACAGCATCGCCGCAGCCCAGAAGGCCGCCGCCGAGGATGCCGAAAAGAAACGCATCCAGGATAGCATCCGTAACTCCGACAAGGTTCCCCCCGTTGCAGAAATCACGCCGCCCGCCGGTCGTTACTACGACCCCATCAAGCTCAAGGTGAAGTGCGACGAAATCAAGTGCAAGACATTCCTTTCCGTAGGCGACACGCTGAATCCCGTAGAAGCGGGCAAGGCCATCGAATACAACAAGACCGGCAGCGTTTTCTACTTCGCAGAAGACTCCGTAGGCAACCGCACCAAGTGGGAAGAGGCCAAGTACGACATGGCTAGCGACAACAAGTGCGGCAAGAACTCCTACCCCGTACCCGTCAACGGCAAGGAAGTCTGCGTTGACGCCTACGAGTACCCCAACAAGGCCGACGAAAATCCCAAGGACATGGTAAGCCAGGAAGAAGCCGTGGCCCTTTGCGCCAAGGAAGGCAAGCACCTGTGCAGCATCGACGAATGGCAGGCAGCCTGCCGAGGCAAGGACAACTTCAAGTACAGCTACGGCGACGCCTACAAGCAGAACAAGTGCAACACCAATACAAAGACCGCCAAGCGCAGTGGTCGCAAGGACCAGTGCCGCAGCTGGTGGGGCATGTACGATATGAACGGCAACCTCTGGGAATGGACATCCAGCCCCAGCAAGGACCACCCCAACATGTACCTGGTGGCCGGCGGCGCCTGGAACACCAACAACGCAAGCAAATGCACCGAAAGCAAGTTCAGCTTCTACCCCCAGAACCAGTATCCCTCGGTGGGATTCCGCTGTTGCAGATAGGTTTAAGGTTCGAGGTGCGAGGTTTGAAGCACAAGGCTCTAATCTAATAGCTCGACGTGCAGGTGTTCCGCCTCGCCCTTTTCCCAAAGGACACGAAATCGCGGTCCCAGCTTATCCTGAACGCCAATGAAAATCATTTGGCGTTTTTCTAATGGAATATACTTGATGCGAAAGTCCATGGCAGCATTCCTGTAATGCTTGGAATTCTGAGCATGGTAGGGATAATCGTTTCCGCTGGTGATCACAGGCACGTAATCGTCGCCCATCACGTTGTGAAAAACATGCACTACGGTGATGCCAGCCGTATCCATGGCCGGTAGCAGACTTTCCAGATAGACGCCGGGCTTTTGACGGGTCCGGCGCAGCAGCAGCCGATGCACCTCGCGATCATTGAAGGGACGCATGTTCAGGTGCTTGATGTACTCCTCGGCAGACCAGGTATCTTCCACATGCTTCGGCTCGTACCTGGGAATGGGACGGTCATTTTGCTTAATGAGCTCGTAAACCCCAAGCAACAGCCCCACCGCAAGAAGTGGCGCCAATAAATACAAATGTTTTACAAGAAAGGCCATGTTTTACGAGCTCAAAAATACTATTTTATTACACATGAAAAAGATTATCACACTTTCTGCCACACTTTCTGCAATTGCTCTTTCTTCCCTGATGTTTACCGCCTGCGGCCAGAAGGATTCCGCAAACTACACCGGTTGCTGGCAGGGTGAATCCAACATGATTTTTGAAGTGCTCAGCACCGATAATCAGAACTTCACCATCCGCAACGTCAACGGCGACCTGAACGCCACCCTGGGCGAAAACAGCATCTGCGGTAAGAATTCCCTGGACATGCAGTACTGCATGAAGGTTTCTGGCGACTCCGCCTACTACGAGTTCGGCGGCATCATCACCGGTTACAAGCGCATCACCAAGGAAGAATACGAAAAGATTTTCGCCACCCAGAAGAAGGCTACTGTAAAGCCCGTCTCCGAAGCGAAGTAACCCGTAGACTTTATCGAATGTAAAAAGCTCCGGCCACAGAAGGATATGTGCCGGAGCTTTTTCGTGGTGTAACTTTTTTTCGTTACTTGGCTTCGCTCATGACCTCTAGGACCAGCTTTTCTACGAGGGCTTGGCTAGGCGCTCCACTCCAAACGCGTTTGATGTAGCCGTTCTGGTCCAGCAGCATCAGAGTGGGTACTGCGCGAATACCGTAGCGGCGCCACAGTTCCTGGGTGGCATCGCGGTACAGCGGATAGGGGGACTTGTGCTGGCTACTGTAGAAGTGGTTCAAGGTGGCCACATCCTCGTTGGAAATGCCGATGACCTCAAGGCCCTGTGAAGCGTACTTGCTATACACATTGGCAAGGACCGGCAGGGTCTTGCGGCAGGGGCCGCACCAGGTTGCCCAGAAGTCCAGCAGAGTGGCCTTGGGCCTTTCCTGCCTCTTTTCTCCGTTCTGGTAGAAGTTAGCCTTGAACTGGGCAATCTTGCTGCCGATGGCCGAACCCGTAAGGCTGCTGATGTCGTCGGGGCGATCCGTAAGCTTTACCGTAAGGGGCATCTTCTTGCCGTCGCGAAGGATCTCCAGCTTGATGCTTTGGCCTGCCTTGCCCTTGGATACGGCACTCTGGATCTGGGACATGTCGGCAAGAGCAACTCCCTGCACCCCGATGATCTGGTCGTCGGCAACAATCCCCGCGTCAAAGCAGCCGGAATTGGGGTGAACGCCCACCACCAGCAAGGCCAGATGATTTTCAAAGGTGGACTTCTTGTAAGTGACACCCAGCCAAGGCGTGGCGAAACTTAAGCTGGTCAGCAGCAGTACAGCAAACAAAGTAACATGTTTCATCTTGAACCTAGAATAGGAAAATTCCGATATCGAAGTGGGTCAGAAGATTGGTCTCGCGATTAATGAATGAATTCTCGGACTTTTCGGGAACGCTCTCGCCCATCACATAGGCAAGTCGAACCTCTAGTCGGCAAAGGAAGTCGGCCTTGCTTAAGGGCATAAAGTCGCGACCTAGGCCAACGGTAATCGCGGGCGGAAAGTAGCTTTCGTCGTACTTGTCAAAGTAGACCCCATAGAGGCCCACGCGGATAAAGTCGTCGTAGCCCGTTTCCATCAGCGAGCCGCTAAAGTAAAAGCGCCAGTCGGCCCCCACCTCCAGAAGTTCTCCGCCAAAGAGCATTCCCGCAGACAGAGCCACGGAGTGGTGCTTATGGATGCGGTACTCCCCCGCCACGTTCGCCCCCACGTCCAGGGAATTCAAATAGAAGCCCACTTCGAAGGAGCCTCCGAAAAACCAGGTCGGCAGTTCGCGGACCGGTTCTGCTTTCGCCACCTCGCTATCGATAAAGAATCCGCCCCAGGAGGCGGACATGGCAAAGGCAAGCAGGAGCAGAACCTTGCGCATGGGAAATTTATTCCGCCTTGGTCTGCTTGGGGTTGCGATCGTCGTACTCGGCGAGAGACTTGTAGCCTTCTTCTTGCAGGGCGACCTCAAGTTCCTTGCGCATGGCATGTGCAGCCATCCAGCGGAAGGCCACTACGGAGTAGCACTGCACAGCGTCTACGCCTAGCTTGATCAGGTCATAGACCTTGAAGCCATGGTCGACACCGCCACAGGCGATGACGCTCATCTGCGGGTAGTGTTCGCGGATGTACTTCACGTTCCACAGCATATTCTCGTAGAGGGGGCGACCGGACATGCCGCCGCAGTCTCCGTCGGCGCGGAGCGGTGTCAGGTCCTCGAACTTGGTCTGCACCGGCAGCTCGCTAATCTTTTTCGTAGGATAGGTGTTGCCCACCACAACGCCGTTTACGCCGCAACGCACCAGCATGTCCATGATGTTTACCAGGTGGCGTTCGGAAAGGTCCGGGCTGATCTTTGCGTAGACGGCCTTGCGCAGGGACTGGGAATTGCGGAACTTCATGATTTCGCTGAAGATACGTTCCGTTAGGGTCAAGTCCATGTCTACGCGGGATTCTCCGG
>JAZLKH010000018.1:0-26839 GCA_045597545.1 Fibrobacter sp. | reverse complement strand
CACGTTGATTTCGATGTAGTCGCCGGCCTTGTAGGCGATGGCGAAACTTTCTACCACGTCCTTCAACTTTTCCTCTTCACCCGTAAGGCCCGGAGTTTCGGCCACGGAAACGCCTACGCAAAGGCCCACCTTGTGGGCGCGGGTCAGCTGCTGGTCCACGCGCTTGGCGATGACCTCTACGCCCTCGTTGTTGAGGCCCATGCTGTTGTGGATGGCGCGTTCCTCTTCGAGAAAGCCGATACGGGGACGGTGGGTGTTACCTTCGCGGAAGTTTCGTGTTGCAGTCCCTACGGAAATACCGCCAAAGCCCATGTTGGCGTAGTCGCAGATGCGCTTTGCGGTCTTGTTGGCGCCGGCGGCCAGTATGATGGGGCATCCAAAGTAGAGGGAGTTGCTGTGATCCGGAAAACTGACAACGCGCTTAAGGGTCTTGCTGTTGTCGGGGCGACCGCCCATAAAGGGAATCAAGGGCGCAAAACGGGCCACATGCTTAAGGGAATCGTGACGGAACTCGGGATTGTTGTGAAAAATCTTTCGAATCAGAGCCAGGACTCTATCACCAAAGTTCAAATAGTATTCGTGATTCACGCAGTTAAAACTCATCATCAATCCTTAAAGGTTAGGTGACAATCATCACTTTTGGTCTATGGATACTTTTTAAAAATAGCAAAAATCCCAAATATGCGCCACGCAGGGCCAATCTTTACTATTTTGTTTAAGAATAGCAAATTGGAAATGAAGCATGGAAAACCAGCTGAAAAAAATCATTCACGAGAACATGCCCCGCTACATCGAAAAGCTGGGAGAGCTCGTACGCATTCCGTCTATCAGCTTTGACAATTTTGACCAGAAGTTCGTTCTGGAATCCGCCGAAGCCGTAAAGAAGATGTTTATGGACGCAGGACTCACCAACGTACAGTTCCTGATGCCCCCCAGCGGTCGCCCCACGGTCTACGCAGAAAGCCTGACCAGCCAGGACAAACCCACCATCCTGCTTTACGCCCACCACGATGTTCAGCCCCCCATGCGCGAGGCCCTGTGGAACACCAAGCCCTTTGAAGCGGTCGTCAGCGCCGATGGCGAACGCCTGTTCGGTCGCGGTACTGCCGACGACAAGGCGGGCATCATCACCCACCTGGCGGCCCTGGAACAGGTGCGCGCCCTTAAGGGCAGCGACGGTCCCAACCTAAAGTTTATCATCGAAGGTGAGGAGGAATCGGGCAGCGCAGGCTTTGCCAACATTCTCGCCGAGCACGCGGAGCTCTTGAAGTGCGACGCCGTCATCGTCGCGGACCTGGGAAATTTTGCCAAGGGCACTCCGTCCATCACCACGACCCTTCGCGGCATGAGCGCCGTCTCCGTAGAACTCAGGGCCATCAAGGCTCCCCTGCATTCCGGCTCCTGGTCCGGCCCCATCCCCGACGTGGCGCAGGCCCTTTGCCGCATGATCACGAGCCTCTCCGATGGCAGCGGTAAGATTCTGATCCCCCACTTCGAAGATACCATGGTACCGCCTACACCAGAGGAACTGGCCTCCTACAAGAGCCTGGGCATGACCGAACAGATTTTCCGCAACGACGGCGGCGTTCTCGAAGGTACAAAACTCCTGGTTCCCGAAGACGAAATCCTCCTGGCCAACTGGCGCAGGCCCTCCATCACAGTCACCGCCATGGAAGTTGGCAGCCGCCTTAACGCAGGCAACGTTCTGCAGGACTGCGCCTACGCCCGCATCGGCATTCGCCTTGCCCCGGGCATGGACGCCGATATAGCCACCCAGCAGCTGGTGGAATTCCTGAAGCAGCAGGTTCCCAACGGCCTCGAGGCGAAATTCGACATCGAAGACGGCGCAAATCCCTTCGTAACCGATACGGACCACCCTTTCTTCAAGCTCATGAGCAGTTCCATGGCAGCGGCCTACGAGGCCCCCACCAAGTTTATCGGCTGCGGCGCCAGCATCCCCGGCGCAGAACTGTTCCGCAAGACCTTCGGCGACATTCCCATTCTGCTTACGGGTCTCGAGGACCCGGAATGCAATGCCCACGGTGAAAACGAGAGCCTATACCTACCTGACTTCGAAAAAGGTATTTTAGCAGAAACCTTGTTCTTCGGAGGTCTCTAATGGCAAGAAAGACTACACGATTCGCCGTTGTCGCAAATAACGGCATCGCCAAGAAGCGCCTGGTGGTTTTGACCGGCGCAGGCATCAGCGCCGAATCCGGCCTCAGGACCTTTCGCGGCAACGATGGCATGTGGGAGCACGAGAACGTAGATGACGTCTGCACTCCCGAGGGCTACAACCGCGACAAGAAGCGGGTCAAGGACTTCTACAATTTTTTGCGCAAGGGTCTGCCCGAACACAAGCCCAATGCAGCCCATATCGCTTTAGCCGAGCTGGAGAAGCGCCTGGGTGACGAATTTTTGCTGGTGACTCAGAATGTGGACGACATGCACGAACGTGCCGGCAGCCGCCAGGTGCTGCACATGCACGGCGACCTGAACCGCCTTACCTGCGAAAAGAATCCACAGCACAAGTTCCGCTTCACCGGTGACGAGACCATGGAAACCCGCTGCCCCTTCTGCGGTGCCATGAGCCGCCCGGACATCGTGTTCTTTGGCGAGCAGCCGCTGTACATGGACGAAATCCAGCAGGCCCTGCAGGAATGCGAGGAATTCGTGTACATCGGGACCAGCAGCGTGGTGTACCCCGCCGCAGGCTTCAAGAGCTACGCCAAGAGTTACGGCGCCAAGGTAACCTGCCTGAACCTGGAGGCACCCATAGGCGACCCCTACACCGACGTATCCATCCAAGGAAAGGCTACCGAAATCGTGCCCAAGTGGTGTGAAGAATTCAAATAAACTTGACACTTATAAAGTTGAATACGATAAAACCTGTAGAGAATTATAGGTTTTATTTTTTATGAAAGAAAATCAGAATCTGCGCATAAGCATTTCCCATACGCTCCCACAGCATTGCACCACCTGGGATGAAGTCGAATACTATATCAAGCGCATCAAGGGAACCCCAGCCCCAATTTCCACCGATATCGAATGGTGGCAGAACAATGCAAACACCCCGACCGCTCTACAAGTAAAGGATTTGCTCAACGGCAACCAGGTAGTCGTACAGAACAACATCCTGACCATCATCGCCTACAAGCCGTTGATCAGCACCCCCGACGACGTCAAAAAAATCGTCAACAAGATTTTTGACGATGGCCTCATGGAATTTCAACCCATCGTAAACAACAAGCTCAAGGCGAAAGTCTCGTTGGTAAGGGAATCCGTAAGAATCATATCCCAAATCAGGGAGCCCCACTTTTTCAAGAAGAAGAATCCCGTCAAAATCAGAATTAACTTCAGCACAACCATAAAGTTGAAAAGCCACGTTGCCGATGTAGACGAGCGACAACTGGACCAGGGCGTAGCCCTAAAACTCGAAACGAATTTCTTCCCTATCCTAAAGAAGATTCTCAACGAGCCGAAAAATCTTTACATCGTACGCACGGCCCACAAGGAATGGGCATGGTTGCATACAAGTTTCCTAGGGAAAAAAGACTCTAGCACGTTGATTTTCCACAGTCCCAAATCCGAAGCCGACCTAAAAAAGATTTTTTTTCACGAATGTCATTACAGACAGCCCCTCAATCTTGAAAAAATAGCCCAGGTATCCAAGATCTTTGCCTCGTTCAGCAAAACCCGAATAAAAAAGAAAGTGAGCATAGACTTTATGCCGACATCCTTTTCATGTGGCGAAGAATACCAGACGGGAGCATGCCACGCAACCATCTGCGACTCCAGCCAAAAAAAATCCTTGTCGAACCTCTATGAGCAGATTCAGGGAATTATCGGTTGCGTAAGACAGGCCCTCGCCGAATCCTCGATATTCGACATGCAGGAAAAATACAACGCCAGGTTTATATCTAAGGAAACAACACTTGATATAAGCATCAATGCCGAGCCAAGTAAAATCCATCATTACTTTATGGGAAGAAAAAATTTCTTCCACCAATTTTCACCGACGGCAACGGCATGCGATCCTCAAAAGAATCGGGAGAACCTCAAGGAATGTCTTCAGTGGCTTCTGGAAAACAGCTACATTCTGGAGGAATTCTTTACAAAGGAAATCTTGCCTTTTTGCAAAGGGAAACTGCCCACCGACTCCAATTCATCGAATCGACTAATCAGCGACTTTATATTTTCACGGCTGTGCCTAGATCCCATTCTATACTCGGATTGCGGCAACGATGATTACGAAAAGTTCAGCAGAATGATTATGAACATTCAGGAGCTTTAGAGGGAAACACAGCGAGCCTTGTGGGGCTGATTTTCTGCGAACTGGGATGCGGCGGTGCATTCCGGCGGAAGCTCCGAGCCGCGGCACCTGGCCTGCAGTTCGGCGGAAAGGCGCAGACAAGTTTCGCAGCGGTCGGCGAATCGGCAGCCAGACACAAAATCCCGAGGATGGGGCACTGCACCGGGGATGGCGCGGAGGTTGCGCATTTCGCTGTGGCTTTCGGGAATGGCAGCCAGCAGCCCTTGCGTGTATGGATGCAGCGGCGCGCTGATGACTTCGCGAACGGGGCCGACCTCTACGATGCGACCGGCGTACATTACTGCCACACGGTGAGCGTACTGGGAAACGATGCCCATGTTGTGAGTAATGAGGAGTACTGCGGTACCTGTTTCTGCGGCCATGCGTTTCAGGATTTCCAGCACCTGGGCCTGTACGGTGACATCGAGGGCTGTGGTGGGTTCGTCGGCGATAATCAGCTTGGGCTTAGGCAGCAGAGCCATCACAATGCAGATGCGCTGCAACATGCCGCCAGAAAGTTCGTGGGGGTAACTGTTGAGTACGCGATCCGGATCAGTGAAACCCGCTAAAGAAAGCATGCGACGGATTTCTGTTATTTCATCAGTAAACTGTTTCTTGCAGAACTTAAAGACTTCCAGCAATTGACTCTTGATCTTGATTACAGGATTCAAGGCCTGCATCGGTTCCTGGAAAATACAGGCAATCTCGGAACCGCGGATTTTCTGAAGTTCTGCTTGAGGTAACTTCGCCAAGTCTTTATCGTTGAACAATACTTCGCCATTTATGATGCGGGCGGAAGGCTGAGGCAGCAATCGCAAGATGCTCATGGCCGTCACGCTCTTTCCGCAACCGGACTCCCCCACCAGCGCAAAGAATTCTCCGGGGAAAATTTCAAAGGATACGCGGTCCGTAACCTGCAACGGGGCGACATCGCATTTTCCCTTTGCAAGTTTCTTACCATAGTCTTTGGTAAAACCAAAGGCCACAGACAAATCACGTACTGAAAGAACCGGCGCCGTCATATTACTTTTTCAAGAACTCCTTGATTTCTTCTAGGCGGCTCATGGCAAGTTCGCGCCCCTGGTCGTAAACGCGTTGCAACTTTGCGCCATCGCTTTCGGTACGACTAATTCCCAAGGGGACGTCGGGGCAAAGCACCATGGTGTTGCCCAACTTTTCCTGCTCAAAGACGTAGCGGGTTTCGTCGTTGTACATTTCATGACGGTGCGCCACAGCATCCACCAGCTTCGGGAACTTGCGCAAGAAAATCCGCATGAGGCCCACCAGCTGGTTTTTCTTTTTCACATACTCCCGCGGCTGGGTGAGAATCACGATGTTCCTGTTGTAGCCAATGGACTGGAAATACTGCAGCGGAATGGAATCGGAAATGCCGCCATCCAGGTAATAGTCGCCGTCGATTTCCACCGGGCGAGAAACCAGGGGCATTGAGGCCGAGGCGCGCATCCATTCCAAGTCGTTGCCTAGGCCATCGTTCATCTTCACATAGGCCGGTAGCCCAGTGGTAGCGCTGGTAGCCACCATGTAGAATTCCATGGGATTCTTTACCAGGGCGTCGTAATCGAAGGGATCCAACACGCGAGGAATCTGCTTGTAGCAAAAGTCTGCACCGTAGAGGTCGCCAGTCTTGATCAGAGAGCGGAAACTACAGTAGCGGGGGTCCTTGGCAAAACGCAGATTATAGCGAAGGGCTCGCCCCGGCTGGCGGGACTTCATATTGCATCCGAAGGCTGCGCCGGCAGAAACGCCGATGGCACCATCCACTTCGATCCCCTGTTCCATCATCACGTCGAGGATGCCACAAGTGAAGAGGCCGCGCATGGCCCCACCTTCTAATACGACTCCGCATTTGACTTTTACTGGATTAGAACCTACGCCGTCAAATGCTCCGCGCTCAAACGGCTCGTTAATACTAGCCGTTTCCGCTTGGCCAACGACTCCGCATTTGACTTTTGCTGAATTAGAACCTACGCCGTCAAATGCTCCGCGCTCAAACGGCTCGTTAATACTAGCCGTTTCCGCTTGACCAACGACTCCGCATTTGACTTTATTTAATTCTTCACTATTCACTTTTCACTCTTCACTAAAGCGCGGCAGCGCTTTTATACATATCTATCCCCAGACTTAGGATCCATGGCATCGCGAACGCCTTCACCAACGAAAGTGGTCAGCAGAAGGGTTACGAACAGCGCAAGAACCGTGCTAATAGAAATCCAAGGGGCGTATAGGTTGTTGAGGCCCTGGCTCATAAGCTCACCCCAACTGGGAGTGGGCGGCTGTAGACCAAAGCCCAAAAAGTCCAGGGAGGTCAAGCTACCAATACCGCCAATCAAGGTGAAAGGGAACAGCGTCACCACCGGAGTCATGGCGTTAGGCAAAATTTCCTTGAAGAAAATATGTCGATGAGAAAGTCCCAGAACGCGAGCAGACTGCACGTATGTCATGCCTCTGAGCTTAAGAAATTCACCGCGCATGTAGTAGCTCAAAGAAATCCAGTTGAAGGCCGCCATAATCAAAATCAAAAGCCAGAAACTGCGGCCGTAAATGCTACCGATCAAAATTACCACGTAAAGCATAGGCAACGAAGACCAGATTTCAATAAAGCGCTGCATGCCGGTGTCCCAGAATCGCCCCAGGTAGCCCTGGATACCGCCAATGACAATGCCCAGGAATGTCCCCAGCACCGTCAAGAGCAAGCTGAAGGAAATACAAATCCTAAAACCGTGGATCAGGCGGCTCAACACGTCGCGACCGTTGGAATCGGTTCCCAGCCAGTGCTTGCCGCTGGGCGCAAAGGGAGGAGCTCCATCGTCGCTGAGGTCCGCCTTCAGGGGATCGTGGGCAATGGGTGGCATAATGGACCACATTTCGGGGCAACCACCGGCGCGGGGGTATCCGTCAGCGGCGTCAGCCTCGCACTCTTGAATGTCGGCGAACAATGCACCGTAATCCTGCTCGGTGTCGTAATTTCCGCCGAAATCCTTTTCACTATAGCGGGCAAAGGCCGGGAAATAGCTCTTACCGTTGTAACTCAAGTACAAAGGCTCGTCGTTCACAGTCCAGGGGCTAGTCAACGAAAGCAAGTAGGCCACAACAAGCACAATCAACGAATAAAACGCCCGCTTATTCTTGCGGAAACGCTTCAGGCGATTCTTAGTCTCTGTGGTCAGGCGAAATTTCATCTAACGGCAATATAAAAATAAATACGGGTTTTGCATTTAAAAAGCTTTATGATATGAGGATTAACGCATCACACTGGGCTCTAGGAGGCATTTTTTGCGTTACTTTGTAAAAAATCCTTGTCACCCCAAAGCATAAGCAATCACTTTAGTGACAAAAAATCCAAAAAAACGCTTTTCCATACGATAAAAAAACATATATCCACGATTGCAAAGACACTTACAAAGCCAAATGAAGCCAAAAACGAACATTCTAGCTACTTAAAAAAAAAGAATAGCTATATTAACCGGCATGAGCGAACAAGATAAAGAAAACGAATTGAAGGGTTCCATACTGAACGGCGATGCGGCTCGATCTGCAGGCAATCCAACGGCCAACTCCTCTGCCGAAGACATCGACTTGGCCAACGACCCTATTCTCGGTGGTAGTTCCATCAACAGCGAAGACTACTGGTTCTTGAAGCTGAACAACATGCAATAAGGATTTATTAGTGCGTAGGCAAGATAACCAGAGAAACAGAGGAAACGCCCTGGAATTTAATCGCGGGCTGGACAGTGAACGTGCCGACGAATTTAACGGCGACAGTTATTCCGAGAATTGCGAAAAAGAAGGTCGCGATTATGACAAACGGGCAAAACAACGTCGCGGCGAACGAGGCCTCAAGGAAAACAAGGTCCAGAAGGAACGTTGCATTCTCATCGGTATTGCTACGCCCAAGATCCGCCCTTGGCTCGCTACAGAACAGCTGGCGGAACTGGGTCGCCTGGCAGAAACCGCCGGCGCCGAAGTGGTACAAAGTTTCTTGCAGCGCGTTCAGCAGTTCAACGCAGCCACCCTCATCGGCGAAGGCAAGGTGAACGAAGTCAAGCGGGCGCTAGAAGAAAACCACGCCAAGATGGTGGTCTTCGACGACGACTTGAGCGGATCCCAGGTGCGCAATCTGGAAGCCCGACTCCCCGGCATCAAGGTGCTGGACCGCACTGGTTTGATTCTTGACATTTTTGCAAAGCACGCGGTCACCGCCGAAAGCCGCCTCATGGTGGAAGTGGCACAGCTGCAGTACATGATGCCCCGCCTTACCGGTGCGTGGACTCACCTTTGCCGCCAGCACAACGGCGGTATTGGAACGAAGGGCCCTGGCGAAACCCAGCTGGAAACGGACCGCCGCATGATCCGTAAGCGAATCCAGGAACTGAAGAAAAAACTTGAAAAGATCGAGGACGCCCGCGAGCAGCAGGCCGAGAACCGCAACGACATTTTCCATCTAGGAATCGTGGGCTATACCAATGCAGGCAAGTCCACCCTCACCAACCGCCTGACCGGCGCCGACGTCTATGTAGAAGACAAGCTTTTCGCTACGCTGGACAGCACGACCCGTAAACTGTTCCTGGAAGGCGAGAACATTATTTTGTCTGACACCGTGGGATTTATCCGCAAGCTCCCCCACAACCTCATTGAAACCTTCAAGAGCACCCTGGGAGTTGCCGCCCACGCCGACTGTATCCTTGAGGTGGTTGACGGAAGCGCCCCGGATTACCGCGAACATCTGGAAGTAACCCACAAGACCCTGCAGGGCATTATCAGCCCCCAAACGCCCCGCCTCCGCGTGTTCAACAAGGTGGAAACCTGCGACGAAGCCCGCCGTAATGAACTGCGCGAAAACTACCCCGAGGCAATTCAGGTCAGCGCCAAGGAAAACATCGGCATGGAACTGCTGCGTACCGCCTTCAAGGAACAGCTTGCCGCCTGGCACAAGAAGCGCGAGGCCGCTGCCGCCCAGATCAAGGAAGAAGTGGAATCTCCCTGGCCAGCACATCCCGCCGAAAGCGTAAGCGACAAGAGTTTCAACAGCAATCGCGACGAAAACTGGAAAGAACCTGGAATTTACGAAGTATAAGGGTCCAGGTTCGAGGTACGAGGTAAGATTTTATTATGAACAAGGATGAACTTAAGGAAAAATACGGCAAGAAGCGTGTGCCTCACCAGTGGCGCGGTACGGATTTTGTTTCCGCACAGATTTGTACCTTCTTCGGTTCTGGAATGAGTCCCAAGGCTCCCGGCACAATGGGTAGCTTGGCGGCGGCCATCGTGGCCTACCCTATGGCATTGCTGTTTGCGAAGTACGGCTTGAACGTGGGCGCGGGCACAACCTTCGGCAATTTGTTCGGCGGCGCTTTAAATCTGGATTTTTTGATTGCGGCCATCTTCGTCTTCTTTGCCGCCATCCCTTTCGTGAAGAAAGCCATGAAGGACACCCTGACAGAAGATCCGGGCTGGATCGTAATCGACGAAGTTTGCGGCGTGTGGATGGCCTTGGCCTTTGTAAGCCCCGCATTGATTGTAGCAAGCCCTTGGCTTTTGCTCATCGCCTTTGGTGTTTTCCGCTTCTTTGATATCTTGAAGCCCTTGGGAATTCACCGTTTTGAACGGTTCCCCGACGCCTGGGGCGTGATGGCCGACGATTTGCTGGGTGGCGCTTACACAGCTATCGTAATGTTTGGGTTGGTCTGCGTTATTTTTTAAACTTCGCCGGGATTACCTTTTTACCCGACATCGCCATCGCCCGCAGCATCTAGCGGATAATCAAACTGCACCGACCTAGGCGTATTGAACTTGTCGAAATTAATCTGGTAACAGAAATTGTCTGCATCGATAGCGGCCACCGTTCCAAAACCCATAATCCTATGATGAACTCTGTCGCCTACGGCAAACTGCGCCGTGGGCACTTTTTTACCCACGCCATAACTTTCCATTTCTTTGACGCCGCCCTTCATAATGCCATCAAGATCCTCGGCAAGTTCACGGTCCCGGTCCATTTCGCCGATATGAGCCATGGCCGCACGGAACCATTCATCAGAAAATCCGCGAACCACATCCAGGTCGCCCTGGTTCATTTCCAGCAGGAAACGCGACGGATAACGGCATTGGGAATCTCCGCCGGCACCGTCTTCGGCATCGCTGATGCACAGTACATCTTCGGCACGGGTAAAGGCCACATAAGCCAGGCGGCGTTCTTCTTCTAGCTGCACCTTGTTCTTCACACGCTTCACCGGGAAACAGCCCTCGTTCATGCCACAGACGAACACATAAGGGAATTCCAGACCCTTGGCGTTGTGGATAGTCATAAGCTGCACCTGGTCCTTTTCGCCGTCATCAGAGTCGGCGTTGGTGAACAGCACAATATTTTGCAGGTATTCATCCAAGGTGGCGTCTTCTTCGAAGGTCTTTTCGAATTCCATAACGCCCTGCTTCAGTTCTGCAAGGTTGCTGAGGCGGTCATCGTCACCGTCCAGGCGAAGCATTTCCTCGTACTTGGAATCACGAAGCATCTTGGTGAGCACATCGGTAACGTGCATATCCTTGTAACAGCCGCGGTACCTTTCGATGAGGTCGATGTACTCGTTTACGCGGGTCTTGCCCAGGAATGCGGCGCAGTCCAGTTCCGGCTTTTCCGCCTCCCCTTCTACAGCAACGGATTCCGCTTCGGCTGCCAAACGAATTTCAAGGAGCGCCTCGTACAAAGTCAAGCCGCGGTTCGTTGCATAATTTTGCAACGCTGCCAGCTTCTTGGGACCGAACATGCGCTTGGGCATATTCACCGTACGCATAAAGGACAAGTCATCGGCGTAAACCAGCATGCGCAAGTAGCAAAGCACATCCTTCACTTCTTGACGCTGGTAGAATCCAATACCGCTGTATACCTTATAGGCAATGTCCGCCGACATCAAACTTTCTTCTACAGAACGTGACTGAGAATGCATTCTATAGAGAATTGCAATATCCTTATGCTTTACGCCCTTCCCCAGCGCATCCTGAATGCGGTCTACAATCCAGTTGGCCTCGTCACGGGTGTTCTTGGCATGATAAAACACAGGAGTCTTACCGCCGGCGCGCATGGGGCGCAGCACCTTTTCGATGCGGTAATCGTTATTCTTGATAATGGAATCGGGGATCTTCAAAATGCTGGGAGTAGAACGGTAATTGTTCTGCAGCAAAATGGTTTTGCAGCCTTCGTGAAACTTGTCAAATTCCAGAATGCGGTTCACGTCGGCACCACGCCAGCCATAAATAGTCTGGTCCGGGTCGCCTACGATAAACAAGTTCTTGTGGTAGCCCGAAAGCAGATCGGCCAGACGGTACTGCTGGCCGTCAATATCCTGGAACTCGTCCACCATGATATACATCATGCGCTTGCGCCACTTATCCAACTTCTCCGGGAAGTTTTCAAGGATGTAAAGGGTAACGCAAATCAGGTCGTCAAAGTCCAGGGCGTAATTCTTCTTTTGCTCGTAAAGATAACGGTAGTAGACCTTCATCCACTTATCGGGAGCATCTTCCACCAACTGCAGCAAATGTTCCTTTGCGGCCCCGTCGCCCTTGCCCAAAGAATCAATATCTTCTTTCTCAGCAAACAGAGGCACCTGATCCATCTCGTTGCCCTTGCGACCGCCGATAAAATCAATGACGCTGCTGATCTTAATGTCGTTCAAGTGCAATCCCAGTTCATTATAAACCTTGCGGAGCAAAGAACGTTCGTCCTCCTCATCCAGGATCATGAATTCCTTGGGGTAGTTCAGCACATGGATTTCTTCGCGCAGAAACTGCACGCAAAAGCCGTGGAAAGTGGAAATGTAGCCGGAATCGTCGCCGCCCAGCATGTGGCGAATACGGCGCTTCATCTCCCCTGCCGCCTTGTTGGTAAAGGTCACGCAAAGGATATTCGAAGGGGAAATGCCCATTTCCTTGGCCAAGTACAAGTAACGCTGAGTCAGCGTACGGGTTTTGCCAGAACCTGCACCGGCAATTACGCGAACATAGCCCTCCGTAGTCTCTACAGCAAGCCTCTGTTCCGCATCCAGTTTCGCAAATTCAATTTCAAAATCCGTCATACCTTAAATATAATAAACTTTAGTGCTCAAAAATTCACTACGCAAAATTTATTCACAAAAAAAAGTCCCGGATGAACCGGGGCTTAATTTTTAGTAGCTCAATCCAAAGCCGTAGGGGAACAAGCCTTCCTGGCCATCCCCATCATTAATGGGAATCTGGCTTGCAGACTTGGGCCAGGTATGGGACAACTTGCCCATAGGAGCGTAGTCGCCAAAGAGAACGTCGGCAACACCGTCACCTTCGCTACCCGGGAGCCATGCGGCCACAAAGGCGTCGCTCGCCTCGATCAGGCTGGTTATGGGCAACGGACGACCGGAAATCAGCACCGTCACCACCTTCTTACCCTGAGACTTCCAGCTCTTCACCTGGTTTACGAAACTATCGGTAGAGCCGAAAGTGGAGCCTTCGTAATCAGCAGAAGTAATGAACTTGTTGTTGAAGTCACTGCCGCGATAATCGCCAAGCCATTCAGCATAGGGAACCTCACCCACTACGTAAACGATGGTTTCCGCATCGTTGTCAGAAGACACCATCGCAGAGGACGCGGCATTGCCAAAAGCTGTTTTAATGGTGGTTGCGCCGGCGATTACGCCAGACTTGCCCAGCCAACCCTGAGTCCAGCCGCCGCACTGGTAACCGGCGTTATCGGCGTGGCTTCCGGTCAAGTAAATCTTGCCCGTCTTGGAAAGCGGAAGGGCGGAGCCCTCGTTCTTCAAAAGCACCAGACTCTTGCGAACGGCCTCGCGAGCCACGGCGCGATGTTCCGCACTGCCAACGGAGCCTGCATAAGCGGTGGGGCCACTGGGATTGTCGATACGACCTGCGCGAATCTTTGCGCGTAGAATTCTGCGTACAGCATCCTTGACTCGCTCCTCGCTGATTTCGCCACTCTGCACCAGCTGCTTCATGGCGCTAATGAAACCCGTATGGGAATCAGGCACCATAGCCATGTCCAGGCCAGCATTGATAGCCTTCTTAATAGCCTCCTTGGTCGAGAGTCCCGTAGCGGTGCCGCTGTAATTACCTGCGTTACCCGGCGTGGTGGAATTCTGGATACCTTCCCAGTCGGCAATTACGTAGCCGTCGAAACCCAGTTCGGTCTTAAGGAGCCCGGTAAGGCGGGTGGAGTCCACATGCTGATGCACGCCGTTGATCTGGTTGAAACTAGCCATGATGCTAAGCACACCCTGTTCAATTACCGCCTCATAAGGCGGCAGCAGTTCCTTGCGGATAAACTCATCGGTGATTGTTGCATTGCCGCGGTCATAACCCTTATCCGTCGCTCCGTCACCAATAAAGTGCTTTGCCGTAGCAATAATGCGCCAGTCCGCATCAAAGAGGTCACCCTGCAAGCCGCGAACGTAAGCGGCACCCATTTCTGCAACCAGATCGCCCTTTTCTCCATAACCTTCATAGGTGCGGCCCCAGTGTTCATCCCTTGGTACACTAAGGGCCGGAGAGAAGTTCAAGTCGATATGGGCAGCCCACATTTCCTCGGCAACTACCTGGGCGATTCGACGCACCAAGGCGGAATCTCGTGTTGCACCCAGGCCGATATTATGGGGGAATATGGTCGCATTCCTTACGTCGCCCATGCCATGCACATTGTCCTTACCGTAAAGGACTGGAATCGTCTGAGTCCAGGCCTTGTTGTAGAACGTCGAGGAGTACTCGCCACCACCCTGCAAGGCGGAGCCGCAAGCGTATCCGCCGCAATCTACGGTAGCCACCAGGGGCTGAGTCATCTGGGCGATCATGGCGTCGGTATTCATGCCAGCCATCAGCTTGTCGATCTTGTCTTCAACGGGGTCACGTTTCAGGGTAATCTTGCCAAGGTCCGCGGCAGCGGCCACGGACAAAGTCTCCGGCAGGAAACCAGCCTTGCGCACCACGAGGATATTCTCCCCCGCAGCCACAGCCTTCTTAAGGCTCGCCTTGGAGACGGAACCCATGAGTGAGAACTCACCGGAGCCGTTGCCCATAATCTTACCAATCATCTGAGTATTGCCTTGCACCGTCGCGGTCACAAAGTAAATACCCTGGGGCAGCCCCTGAGCCAGAGCGCCCACGTTGTCGATGCGCTGGTAGCCCGCTCCAACAGAAGCAGTTTCCGTCCTGAGCACCCGACCTGCGGAATTCATCACCTTGAGGGTAACGTCGCCATCCTTGGGAACATAGAGCATGTGGCCAGTGAGTTCGCCACGAACGGGCTTGATAGACAAGGAGGCGTCTGCAAAGCTGAACTTACCTTCCACATCAGAAAGAGTCCTCGCATCGGCAAGGAGGTTCGGATAGGTTTTAATTTGAACAACGGCGTCCTTCAACGGGGATGCGGATTCGTCCACAACAACGCCTGTGATATCAGCGTTTGCGCCCACTGTAACAGCCAGACCGGCCAAAATCAGGTTAGAAAGTTTCATGAATACTCCATTTTCAGAAACGAACCCAAATACTACCCTGACATTCCATAATATAAATTAGTTTTTAAGACAACGTACCGAATACATGTTGGTACTCACGTCAAAATCCCTGGAAAAGTCCCCTGGAGGGGCCAAGTGCCAGCCATAGGCGTCGCCATCCTCTTCGGTTGCGCTCCAAAAGTGAGCAGAAACGCCCAGCTCCAGGAATTCATCCGTAGCCTTGCCGGCAGGAACCACGTCGAAACCGTAGCGGTCCGATCCATCCCACTTGTCACGGGACTTCAGGCTAACCCATGCTTCTTCCTTGCCATCGCTATCCTCGATAAAGGTCTTGAACAAGGTCCACTCTTCATTTTCGGGTAGGTGCCAACCAGCGGGGCACGCTTTCGTTGCGGCCTCGAAGGTGTAAAGCCTGCCATACTTTGGGCAATTCGCCTCACTGCGGCCATAGCATTCGCTGCCTTTTATTTTATAGTTCAGGTTCTCGGCCATCCACGTTTTTGACCCCACAATTACCGTTCTATAGACGCGTCCGTCACGGTTATCCTTAAAATTTCCGGTCTGAGGAATGCAAAAAGCAGGGCTCGCTAATGTAATGAGTATCAACAAATTAGCGTATGGCAAGGGCAAAAAAGCTGTTTTTTTCTTACATTTCATACTACAAAATTAAAAAATTATTGCAAATTGGAATAAATATGGACTTTTTTCTAATTCACCATACCAAAATCTGCTTTATGTAACTAAATTTACATTGTGAATTACACAACACCATCCTATTAAGGAGAATAGAAGATGAATAAGATGAAGCTTTCTGCAATCGTCCTCGGCATCGCTGCCGCTGGCGCAATTGCTCAGAACGCCCCCGCAGCAGCTCCGGCTGCCGCTCCCGCACAGCCCGCTGCCGCAGCTCCGGCCGCCGAAGCCCCGGAGGCTGAAGCTCCGGTTGCTAACGCCGATTCCGTAAAGGCTGCAGAAGAGGCCAAGGCTGCCGAAGCCAAGAAGGCCGAAGAAGAAAAGGCCGCCGCCGAAGCCAAGAAGGCTGAAGAAGAAAAGGCCGCCGCCGAAGCCAAGAAGGCTGAAGAAGAAAAGGCTGCTGCCGAAGCCAAGAAGGCTGAAGAAGAAAAGGCTGCCGCCGAAGCCAAGAAGGCTGAAGAAGAAAAGCAGGCTGCCGAAGCTAAGAAGGCTGAAGAAGCTAAGTCCGAAGAAAAGACCGCCGAAGCCGCTCCCGCCGCTGAAAACACCAACGTTTCCGAAGTTGCAAACGCAGCTGGCAACGCAATGGACGCTCTGAAGGCCTCCATGAGCGAAGGCACTTCCAAGGCCAACATGGAAGTTAAGATTTCCGGTGAAGTTGAATTGGACGCTTACACCAACGACATCCTCGCCGATGGCGACCTCAAGCACAGCTATGCAACCACCGTTGACGTGAACTTCGACATCAAGTTCAACGAAAAGTGGACCGCATTCGTAGGCCTCGAAGCTGATGACGCTTCCGAAGGCGGCATTGTTGGTTACAACGGTGCATACGTTCAGTACAAGCCGGCTGACTTCTTTGCTGTCAAGCTCGGTGACCTGACCTTCAGCGAAGGTGCATTCAAGGCTTACTACGGCTACGATGATCCGACCTACAACGCTGCAGGCATGAAGGAACACGACATCCGCGGTATGCAGATCGAACTGGCAGGTCTCGAACTGGGCTTCGGCTTTGCTCGTAACGCAAACGACTTCCGCATCCTCGAAGACGACGATGCAAACTACAACCTCCACTTGGCATACGAATTCAACTATGCTGGTCAGCACCTCCGTCCGTATGTTGACTACAAGTCCTACCAGGAAATTGACCACAACGAACTCCACGCCGGTATCGACGCTGGCCTCACCATCGGTGGCTTCAGCTTCCGCGCTGTGTATGGCTTCCATGCAGACTTCCTGGGTGACGACGATGACAACAAGACTGCTGCAGGTCCGGCAGACTTGACCTCTACCGCTCACACCATCTTGGCCGAACCGACCTTCGAAGTCAGCATGTTCAAGATCAACACCACCTTCTTCTATGCCTTCATCGATGACGGTGACCTCGGCAACCAGGAATATCGTGGTGAAATTCCGGAATACATGTTCGCATACGCTGAACCGACCCTCAAGTTCGCTGAATTCATCCAGCTGGGTATTCCTGTTGAATTCCACACCAACAGCCTCGACGACGAAGCTGACATCTCTACTCTCGACGTAGGTGCTCGCTTCTACCTCGCTCCGGTTGAAAACCTCAACATCATGGCTACCGGTATGGTTGACATTCCGGTTGGCGACAACAATGATGACGACGATGTTTCCCTCCGCTTCGGTGTTGAAACTGTCTTCAACTTCTAATTTAAGCTAGCCTTGCGCTAGAAATCTTAGATACTAAAAACACCTGGTTCTTTTTGAACCAGGTGTTTTTTATGCAAGCAAACCTAAGATTAAATTTTCCCCATCCGAGAGAAGTTTATGTGTCGGATTAGAACGACTCCGGCATAGCCTGGTGACCGAAGGGAGCGGAGTGAAGGGACAACTCGCAAACTCCTTCCTCAAAAAATCAAAATTTAATCGGATACAACCAGAAGAAGTGTGTTTCCGGATAAACTTGCACCGTAGGCGCCGGCAACTTAAAATAATTCAAGAAACGAACCAAAGTCCTCGCCCACCGACTCTGAGGACGCAACGCCTCCAAGTCATAATCCAAAGCAATGTAAACCTCGCGATGAGGCGTACCCTCGTAATGCTTGATAAACACCCCCTCATCGATACTGATACCAGCAGCAACAGCAAGCCAACTAGGGTAATACCTACGAGCAGCCGCAGGCAACATCCGATACGGCTTAAAACTAGCCCAAAAAGTCTGATTCACGTAATCGTCGGTAAAAACACCATTGGAAACATGATTCTTCCCCTTGCGATTGCGCTCGTAATAAGCATCGGAATTAATCCAGTAACTCCACTTAAGGTCAACATACTTGAAGACAGGCACATACCGCTCCGCCATGGGCAAGAAACCACCAATAGAACCCGACAACACGTCAAATATGCTAAAGCCCCATTTTTCCGCAAAGCCATCCTTCACATCGATGGCGATGTGGGTCGACATGGCGGAAAGCCCCGCGAACAAGTAGGAGTAAAATTCAGAGAACCCCGCCCAGCGGTAACCCTCGTAAAAGAGCTCCCCCATCACCACGCCCGAGGCAAAGTGCCCAAGCTTATCTAAATTAAGAGCGTAGTCAAAGTCATTTTCAAAGTGAAAGTCGTGACCCTGTTCATCCCACCAGCCCTCATTAAAAACGAACCAGTAGGCAGCGCCGTAGGCCAAAAGCGTAGTAGAAGCAACGCCCACCGCCTTGGGCACAGAAATCTCGGAATGGATATACTCAGGATCCTCGGTACGGTAATCCCAAGTGGAGTCGCGCCACGTCATTGGGCCAAGAAAGTTGTCTGCCTGAGCAAGACTTGCGCAACCAAAAGTTGCATATAGCAATATTTTGGGCAATCTCTTCACAGACTCAAATATAAAAAAAACGCCGCAACCCGTTTAGAGTCGCAGCGGTTTTATGAAACACTTTTCTTGTTGCTTTGATTATCGGTTCAGCAATGGCCAAGCAGGCTTGGCCACAGCATTCGCTTCAAATCAAATTAATCGCGAGCCAGCAGCACAACGCTGTTGTGGCCACCGAAGCCGAAGCCATCGGACATAGCGTACTTGAAGCTGTGAGCGGTGTTCTTGTTGGCGCAAACGTCGAAGTGGATGCGTTCATCCTGCTGTTCAACGTTGGTGGTTGCGTGGATCATCTGGTTTTCAAGGCTCTTGATGGTGATGATAGCTTCGAGAGCACCAGCAGCACCGAGAGCGTGACCGATCATGCACTTGGAAGAGTTGATCTTCAGGGTGTCACGGAGACCGAATACCTTTTCGAGAGCGGAGCATTCAGCAACGTCGCCCAGCGGAGTAGAGGTACCGTGAGTATTGACGTAACCAACGTCGGAAGCGGAAATGCCTGCTTCGCGAAGAGCCATTTCGATAGCAAGGCGAACACCTTCACCATCTTCACGAGGTGCGGACATGTGGTGAGCATCGGCGCTCATACCAACACCGGCAACGCGAGCAAGGATCTTAGCGCCACGCTTCTGAGCGTGAGAGAGACTTTCGAGGACGAGAACGCCAGCACCTTCGCCGATCACGAAACCGTCGCGATGTACATCGAAGGGACGAGAAGCATGGGTCGGATCGTCGTTGCGCTTGGAGAGAGCCTTCATGGAGCAGAAACCGGCAACAGCCACTTCGTTCACAGTTTCGTCGGCACCACCGGCCAGCATGATGTCCGCACGGCCAAGGCGGATTGCGTCGTAGGCAGCGGCGATGGAGTGGTTAGAAGTTGCGCAAGCGGAAGTCACTGCGAAGCAGGGGCCCATCCAACCAGTACGGTTGGAAACTTCGCCAGCAGGCATGTTGGTGATGGACATGGGGATAAAGAAGGGAGACACACGGCTGGGGCCACGGTTAGCGAGAGCCACGCAGGAGTCATTGTAAATCTTCATGCCACCGATACCGGAACCGATAATCACACCAGAACGAGTGGGGTCTTCGTTTTCGGGAGAGATGCCAGCCATGGCAAGAGCCTTGTATGCGGAATAAACGGCATACTGGATAACCTTGGAGAAACGGGACTGGTCACGGGCGCTGAAGTATTCGGAGCTGTCGAATTCGTTAACAGAAGCGGCAAACTTGGTCGTGAAAGCTTCGGTGTTGAAACGATCGATCATAGAGACGCCGGACTTACCTTCCAGCAGATTGCCCCAAAGAGCATCGGGAGTGTTACCGAGGCAGGATACGCAACCCATACCGGTGATTACAACTTCTTCCATATTTGATTCCTTCTAAATTTTTGCCCAATATAGCAATTAAAAAACTTACATCAAAGTGTTATTTACAATACTTCGTCAAAATTTCAGCGAATTTTGGCAAATTGGCAAAAAAACACTTCCATAAAATGACTGCGCAATTTTAGAAAAATTCGCCCTAAAACGGGAGGTCGCATGCAAGTTTTTCTGACGAAATAACTAAATTGGGGATTATTATGGTAAGATGGAAAAGTTCTCCCAATCTGGTCTGGATGGACCTGGAAATGTCCGGGCTGGAACCAGAAAAAGACGTGATTCTGGAAATAGCCACGATCGTGACCGACGCCAACCTGAAGATACTTGCCGAGGGACCGGTCTTGGCAGTTCACCAGACCGAAAACGTCTTCGAGGGCATGGACGACTGGAATACCCGTCACCACACCCAGAGCGGCCTTGTGGACCGCTGCAGAAAATCCAAGCTTACCATTGGCGACTGCGAAAAGATGGTGCTGGACTTTATAAAGCCCTACACGGAAAAAGGCGGCAACCTGCTCTGCGGAAACTCCATCACCCAGGACCGCCGTTTTATCTACAAATATATGCCTAAGCTATCCGGCTGGCTAAACTACCGCAACATCGACGTCAGTTCCGTAAAGGAGCTTTCCTTTAGATGGTACCCCAACCTGCCAGAATTCCAGAAGATGGAAAACCACCAGGCCTTGGACGACATCCGCGAAAGCATTGCCGAGCTGGAATATTACCGTAAGACAATTTTTAAATAAAAATGGCCTTAAAACCTTATATTGAACCAGGCAAACGCCTCCCCTACGCCGTAAGAATGCGCAACCGCTGCATCGCCGCAGCCGTATTCATCGTTCTTTGCGCCCTGATCGGTTCCTGCATCTCAACCTGCGGCGACGACTACAAGAACTCCGAGGCCACCATCGAGAAGAATACGAGCCAGGACGTAACCACCGCCGAGGCCACCGAAAAGGCGGTTACTGTCGAAGAGTCCAACAAAGAAACCAAGGCCGACAAGGCCTCGACTGCCGAGGTTGCAAAAATCAGCGAAGCTCCCGACGCCGAGGATATCGCCAACACCCAGTCCACGCTGACCGCCGAATTCGCCCCGGAAAATCCACCGGAACCAGAAATCATCGACAGCGCCCACATCCTGAACCAGAAGAACGTGTTCATGGCCAAGCAGATAGACAAGTATCTGCGCCGCTTTAGGCCAAACCACGCCCTGTACCTGATGGTAGAGGCCAAGTCCAACGAAATCATGGCCTGGGGCGAAATGAAGGACGGCAAGGTGATGAACGAGCCGGACTACCTGACGAGAAACACCTTCCCCGCAGCCTCCGTGGCAAAGACCGTGACCATGGCGGCAGCGCTGGAAAGCCGCAGGTACAACCTGGACAGCCCCATTCCCGCCCAGGGAAAGAGCACCCACCTGTATAGAAGCCAGCTCAAGGTGAAGGAGCCCTACGTAGGCCCTACCCTTACCCTTAAGGAAGTCTACGCCCATTCCGCCAACCCATCCATGGCCATCGTCGGTTACAACCTGGGTGCAAAGAAACTCAAGGAAGCGGCCAGGATGCTGGGCTACAACGCAAGACACCCTGGATTCAACAACCCGCCTCTGCAGTATGCGCCCCCCGACACCGGCTACGCCCTTTACGAGGTGGCCAGCGGATTTACCGAAGACGTGACCCTCTCCCCCATCGTGGCCGCGGCCCAGATGCGCGCCCTGGTTTACAAGAAGCCCCTGGAAATTCCCTGGAGCAAGAACCTCAAGGGATTCGCCCCGGACAAGCCCTACGCCCTGAACCTCCCCAAGTTCAGCAACGAGACCTGCACCGAAATCAAGAAAGCCATGATCGCCACGGTGACCATCGGCTCCGCCCGCAAGAGAATCTCTCACCGCAACATGGCCCGCAAGACCTTGGAAACATTGACTATCGGCGGAAAAACCGGCAACAAGGACGGCAGCAATCCCGCAGGCCGCTACGAATGGTTTGCTGGCTTTGCAGAACCCAAGGACGATCCCAGCAAGGGGATTATCATCGTGGTGATGCAGGTCTATGGAGAAATGAGAACGCAGTCCTCTGCCGATGTGGCAGCCATCCTCATCAACCACTGGGCAAGGGAATACGTTAATAAGTAAGGCGCAAGGTTCGAGGCACGAGGCGCGAGAAATTAGGGATAAGGCTTTTTTGTATTTTATACGTAGGAACAAGGAATAAGAATTATGGATTTATCTTGGTGGAATTTGATACCCACATATTTTGACGGGACTGCAATCGAGCTGGGGAGCTTCCCGGTGCGCTGGTACGGCGTGATGTACATCTTCGCCTTCGTCACCGCCTACTTTGTGATGTGGAAAATCAACGCGAAGGAAAAACTGGGCTACACCAAGGACCAGTTCGACAGCCTGTTCACCTGGATTATCGCAGGTATCATCATCGGCGCCCGCCTGGGCTACGTGTTCTTCTACAAGCCGGGCTACTACCTGGCAAACCCCACCGAGATCATTTTACCCATGAGCCACGACGCCACCGGTTTCCACTTTGCGGGAATCTCCGGCATGAGCTACCACGGCGGCTTGATCCTTGGGACAATCTTCACTTTCATCGGCCTCAAGAAGAACAAGATGAACGTGTGGCAGGGATTGAACCTGTGTTTTTTGGTGGCGCCCCTCGCCTACACCTGGGGCCGCTGGGGCAACTTCATCAACGGGGAACTCTTTGGCGAAGTCACCACCAGCGCCATCGGCATGTGGTTCCCCCTGGCTCACGACAGTCCTATCGAAAATCCGATACTGCACCATCCCAGCCAGCTCTACGAAATGATTTTCGAAGGGGCAGTCCTGTTTGCGCTGCTGTACAACCTGAGAAAGATTCCCCTGCTCCGCGACAAGATGCCCTGCCTGTACCTGATGGGCTACGGCCTGTTCCGATTCTTCATCGAGTTCTTTCGCCGTCCCGACAATCACCTGGGCCGCGCAGACCTCTTTGGCATGAGCCGTGGCCAGACCCTTTGCAGCCTTATGATTCTCAGCGGTTTGATTTGGCTAATCGTGCTGATTTACAGACAAAAGAAAATCACAAATAACAAATGATAGACGACAGGATTTCTTATCACTTATCATTAGTCATTCATCATTAAAAAAAAGCCCCGCCGGGGCTTTTTTTTTACACGCTTACGCTGAGTTCGCTTACGGCAAGTGCCGGCACCATAGAACTTGAGAAGGGGTCTCGGAATTCCGAACCCACGTCCACCACGTTCTTGATGATATCGAAGAAATTACCGCTCAGGGTGACGCCGTCAACGGGATGCTGAATCACGCCGTTTTCGCACCAGAAACCATGGGCCCCCATGGAAAGTTCACCGCTGACAGCGTTGCAGCCGGAGCCACCTTCTAGGCGCACCACAAAGAGGCACTTGGGGAACAACTTCAAAAGTTCCGCGGTAGTCAATGTTCCCGGCGGAACCAGAACGTTGTAGAAGGAAGTACCCATCTTGCCGCCAAAGCTGCGGGCACCGTTGCCGGTGGTCTTGCGGCCAGCCTTGGAAGCGGTCTCCAAGTTGTAGAGCGCCTCGTTGAACACTCCATCCTTCACCACTTCGACGCGGCGAGTCAGGCAGCCCTCGGAGTCAAACAGCGACTTGTGCTGGAAGAGTTCACCCTGAGGATCACTGTACAGGGAGAACTTCTCGGAGGCGATGACCTCCCCTTCCTTGCCTGCCAAGCGAGACATGCCCTTTTGCATGGCTTCGGCAACGAAGGGATTCGTGTACATGCCGATGACGCGACCGGAGACACGTTCAGAGAACACTACCGGAATCTTGCCACCTTCGATTTTCTTGGCGCCGAAAAGTTCCGTCGCATATTCCGCAGCCTTGCTTGCGATTTCCTCTACGCTGAACTCGCTCCAGTCGCGGCCACTCTTTACAAAGTGACCAAGTTTCTTGATGCCATCGCGGACAGCAACGGCACCAGCAGCGGCCGAGGCGCTGTTATACTTTGTGGTGTAGAAGAGACCCGTATTGTTCGCCACAATGGAGGAACCACTGCTGAGGTCTGCACCCAGGTACGGAATATTTTCGATTTCCTTGGACTTGGAGAAAGTCACCTTCTCAAGGTCGATGCAGAAGTCCTTCATCTGCTGAAGCGTTACCGATTCCAGCGCCGGATTGTAGTTGAAGCCGTCGTCGGAGATTTTCTCTGCGGAAGGCAGCTCGATGTCAATCCGCTCCGTCCACTGGGTGTGGCAGAGCGCGTCCTTCAAGGTCTGCGCAATGGCATCCTTGGTCAAGCGTTCCGTATGGGCGTAACCGGGGCGACCATCCTTGATCACACGGACTCCAAGACCCACGGAATCAGAAATTTCGGTATTCTGCACCTGTCCCTGAAAAACGGACAGTCCCTCGGAATGGGAGGTAGAGGCGATTACGTCATACTGTTCTGCCTGGCCCTTGGCCAGTTCACAGGTATAGGATACTGCTTCGGAAATATTCATTGTACATTCCCCTTGGACTTGCTTTCCAACATTTTCCAATAAGCGGCGGGGCTACCCGTCACCGACTCCAGGGAAGCGGCAAGCTCCTTGGTAATGGGCAGAGTTCCTGCAATAAGGCCCTCTAGCACCTCTTCAGAAACTCCCAGGCGGCGGGCAAACTCGACCTTGTCCATCTTGAGCCACTCGATACCTTCTAAAATTGCCTGTCCCGGAGTGGGAACTCCATGTCTTGCCATAATCTTCTCCAAATCATCAAATAACTAACAATTTATCATTAACAATTTATCATTAATAATTCGTCATTTCAAATCAACGTCCTTCCAGCCCTCGGCACCAAAGCGAAGGTCTCGTTCCACGAACTCCCAAATCAAAAGTTTCTTACCCTTAAGGACACCGGCCTTGCGAGCCAGCTTTTCGCGAACAAGGGTGCTTGCGCCGCCATCGCTTACGATACTTGCCACAGGACGCTTCATGTCCTTGGCAAAGTGTGCGATCCAGCCTGCGTTTACCGGCGAATCCGTCTGGTAAATGCGACTGAAGCTATCGCCCAGAATCAAGATCTTTGCCCTGCGGAAATCATCCTTGAAGGGACTCTGCGTGGTATCCGCGAGCTGAACCACGGTAGTATCCGTTCCTGTAGAATCAACTACTAAGGAATCCCGCTTGGTGACTTCCCGCTGAACAACCACATGGCCCATGACCTGTTGAACCTTGAATACATCAAACTTGTTGAGTCCGCTCATTTCCCCGATGTCACCCATGCGGTCGGCAAGGCTGTCTTGAATTACATAGTCAACGTTTTCGGCACCAACATCCACAGCGCCGGATTCCACCATGGAGCGAACCTTCGAGGCAATCACATCGGCGGCAAGTTCAGCACCGCGGGGGGTCCAATGGGTGTCATCGTTCAGGTAAAGCGCCCCCTTTGCAGCATCCTCGGCCTTGGCCGCCCAAAGAGGAGAATAAAGATCCACCGTATTAAAGCCAAGCTTAGTCAAGGAATCCAGAATGAACTTTCCATGTCCGAAATCATTCTTTCGTCTTTCTTCTGTTGCGCGCGAAGCAAGCGTTCTTTCGTCTTTTTTTCCGACCAGATGCTCGGGATAGATACTGGGCTTGCCAGGAACAACTACAACCAGCAGCTCTACGCCCCTAGCCTTCAACTGGTCGCGGAACTTTTCGATAGCCCTGATGGGATTATCCAACTTAACAGAACGTATATCCAGTGGCGACGGCTGCACCAGAAATTCCACGTCCTGACGATAGAACAGCCAAGGCGAGCCATCTGATTCCGTCCCATTGGAGGATCCCAGCACCACCTTTTCGCCTGGGTCGCTAAAGATTTTCCAGACCGCCAGCTGGTACTTGGGGCGAACCGCCAGCACCACCGCATTTTCGTCTTCTACCTTCTTTTCGAAGGCTCGCAGATAGCGGCTGGTCCATACGCCGTAACGCTTTACATCGTACAGGGCGCTTGCCAGGGACCTGCCACCGAATTCAGCCACCACGGACTTCAGCGCAGAATCCACGGCGGGGAATGTTTCCGGTTCATCTTCCAAGGCGGCAAGAAGGGTATCCGCCTTCTTCAGCAGCTTGTAGTCGGCCTCGGCAGTGTCCAGCTGAGCATAAGCGTTTACGGTTAAGGCCGCGGATTCCAAATCCGAGAGGGCTCCGATGACCGGTTCCAGGGCTTCGGAGGTCTCTGCTCCGGCGGCGATAGACTCCCTTGCGGTCAGCCAACGGGTAGAGAGACATTCGGCCAAGGCGTTCAAGTTCGAGCGCCTCTTAAGAGGGGTGTAAACCACATCCTTGAATATATCCAGACTCACAAAGCGTTTCTCGCCCTTAAGGTCGGCCACGGTCTGCACTCCAAAGGGAACCAGGAGCAACAAGGCAAAGATAACCACCAGCGCGATAAAACGTTTCTGCATACAGGTCAAATATAAAAAAGAAAAACGGACCGCCACCAAGGACGATCCGCTTAAATACTCGGTCCGCGACTCGAACGCGGAGCTACTCCTTAGGAGGGAGTCGTTTTATCCTGTTAAACTAACCAAGCAGCAACTTGACGATGGTTCGTCAAAGCGAAAGCAAATATAGTAAAATTTCAAGAAAAGATTCAATTCAAGAAAATGGGAAATAGCTATATTTGGCGCCATGAAGAACTTTTACGTTACTACCCCGATTTACTATGTGAATGACGCCCCCCATATCGGCCATTCCTACACCACCGTCCTTGCAGACATTCTTACCCGCTTCCACAAGATTCTTGGCTACCAGACCTTCTTTTTGACCGGTACCGACGAACACGGCCAGAAGGTGCAGCGCGCTGCCGCCAAGCGTGAAGTAGATCCGCAGGCTCATGTGGACGAATACTACCATCACTTCGAAGATCTCTGGAAGAAGATGGGCATCTGCAACGACTTCTTTATCCGTACCACCTACCCCGAACACAAGGCTTACGTGCAGGAATGCCTGCAGAAGCTGTGGGACAAGGGCGAAATCTACTCCAAGGAATACGAAGGCTGGTATTCCGTTGGCGAAGAACGTTTCTTTGGCGAAGACGAACTGGACGAAAACAAGTGCGACCCCATTAGCCACCGCCCGGTGGAATGGCTGAAGGAAAA
>JAZLKH010000017.1:0-7687 GCA_045597545.1 Fibrobacter sp. | reverse complement strand
ATGCCCAGAGAGATGCGGTCAGCTTCTTCTTCGACCTTGAGAACGCCAGCTTCAACTTCCTGACCTTCCTTGAGTCTCTTGTTGGGGCGCTTAACGTGCTGAGTCCAGGACATTTCGGAAACGTGGATGAGGCCTTCAACGCCGCTATCCAGTTCGATGAATGCACCGTAATCGGTGATGGAAACAACCTTACCCTTAACGACAGCGCCTTCCGGATAACGTTCAGCGATATCCTTCCAGGGATGCGGCTTAAGCTGCTTCATGCCCAGAGAGATGCGTTCCTTCTTGTCGTTGAAGTCGAGAACCATGACTTCGACTTCCTGACCCAGCTGAACCATTTCGGTGGGGTGGCTGATGCGCTTGTGGCTCATGTCGGTGATGTGGAGGAGGCCATCTACGCCGCCGAGGTCGATGAAAGCACCGAAGTCGGTGGTGTTCTTGACGATACCCTTGCGAACCTGGTTCTTTTCGAGGGTTTCGAGAACGTCGCCACGCTGCTTGTTGCGTTCTTCTTCGAGAACGACGCGGCGAGACACGACGATGTTGCGACGAGCCTTGTTAACCTTGATAACCTTGAGGTCATATTCCTGACCGATGAGGGCGTTGATATCCGGAATCTGGCGGAGATCAATCTGGGAACCCGGCAAGAAGGCATCGATACCGAAGAGGTCGACGACCACGCCGCCCTTGATGCGCTTGGTGAGGGTGCCGCGGACAACTTCGTTGTTTTCGAATGCAGCATGGATGCGATCCCATACGCGAACGAAGTCAGCCTTCTGCTTGGAGAGGATGAGACGGCCGTCTTCATCTTCAAGCTTTTCAACGAAAACTTCGATTTCGGAACCGAGTTCGAGAGAGTCAGAGTCCTTGAATTCACCGCGATCGATGACACCTTCGGACTTGTAGTTCACGTCAACGAGAACTTCCTGTTCGTTGACCTGGCTGATCTTACCGACAACCAGCTTGCCCTGTTCGAGGCAGCCCATGCCAGCATAGACGTCAGCGTTAGCCTTGCGGAAGTCGGGGCTGCATTCACCTTGAGCAGCGAGGATTTCAGCGAGATCTTCTGCGGTACCGAATTTGAGATTTTGAGACATATTGTTTTTCTTGGGTTGTGGTACAAAGAATTCAGGCTACGCCACTACACCTACGTAGTCGAGAATTTTTTGAACCTGTTGTTCAATTGAGGTTTGTGTAGTGTCAATTTCAATAGCGTCGTCGGCCTTCTTGAGAGGGGCCGTAGCTCTGGAGGAGTCCAGGCGGTCACGTTCGACCAGGTTCTCCAGAACCTCCTCGTAGGTCACCTTTTCACCCCGTTCGAGGAGCTCCTTGAGGCGACGTTCGGCACGGACCTTAACATCCGTTACGAGGAAAAACTTGTACTTGGCGTTGGGGAAAACCACAGTTCCGATATCGCGGCCGTCCAGGATGCAACTGGAAACGGCGCCGATTTCGCGCTGCTTGTCGGTCATGGCGCGGCGGACGGACGGCAGGGCGCAGTAGACGCTCACATTGCTGGAGACGCGCATGCCGCGGATGTCCTGTTCGTAGGAGACACCGTCGATGAGGATATGGTTTTCGAAGTCAAAGCTCAGCTTAAGGTTCTTGAGCAGTTCGTCCATGGCGGGACCTTCTTCGGCGGGGATTCCCTTTTCCAGGGCCGCAAAGGTCACGGCGCGGTACATGGAACCAGTATCCAGGTAGGTAATGCCGAGGCGCTTGGCAATCAACTTTGCCGTGGTGCTCTTGCCGGTACCACTTCCGCCATCCAGGGCGATAACGAAATTTTCGCTAGAATTGCTCATAAGTGGGGGCAAATATAGCTAAATCTCGTAATAATAAAAGGTGACTTCGCCATTCCAGGAGTCCCAAAAGGACAATTCCGAGCCATCCTTGTACAATCGGACAGTTCCATCGTCCTCGTAAAACTCAAAGTAGCTGCCGTAGTCCCGGTCGTAGAATTCCTTGTACTCCCGTTCGGTGTAGTAGTACCCGTCCCCGTCCAGGTTCAGGGAGGCAAATCCGTCGGAATCCACCCGTAGCGACGCCAGGTAGACCGGGTTCAGCACCTCGATGTCGTAGCAGTCGTAGGGGCCAACGGCATCGTAGCGGCAGGATTCTGCATAGTAGTAGCGGAAGGTGCGGCTGAAACGGGCCCCGTCGGCGGACGGGTCCCCAGCGACACCCATGTCACCGCAGGCGGTAAGAAAAAGGCCCAGGGCAAGGGCAAAAATCCAAAGGTATTTCATGGATACATATATAACAAAAAAAAGAGCCCCGAGTCTTTTTTCTCGGAGCCCCCTAAAACTGAACTTTAAAGAAGCAGGTTATTACGGGCTTTCGTAGTCGCCGCTGTAAACTTCTTCCTCTTCTTCGGCTGGCTGGGGAGCTTCTTCGCGGTATTCCTCTGCGGTGCGAAGTTCACCGGTGCTGCCGTACTTACGCTTTTCTTCTTCGGTAAGCTTGTTGGACATCACTTCCACTTCCTGTTCCTGGTTGGCGGAAGCTTCTTCTTCCTGCATGATCTTCTGACCTTCGGCCAGGCGACGCTTGATGCGATCGTCTTCCATCTGCTTGAGGTTGGTGCCAACCTTAGCCTGTTCGGCGGACATCACGTAGCGGCCATTGGCTTCGTCCATGGCTTCCTTGATACCCACCAGGCGACCGCGGCCATCCACCTGGAGGCCAGCCTTGCGGAGGGTAGAAAGGGGAAGACGACGAGCGGCGGTCATATATTCTTCCTTGAATTCGTAGCCATCGGAAGAGGCAATTTCGCGAGCTTCGTCCGGGGTCACATAGTCCAGGGCTTCTTGCCAGCGAGATCCCTGCACACTAGAAGTAAAACCGACCAGGGCATTATCCAATGCCTCAGGATCGTCGGACTTGGAACCGGCACAGGCAGAAAGAACCATCGCCACGAAAGAAAGACACACCAAAAGTTTTTTCATAGGGTTTGGACCTCCGAAAAAAATAAATCCCGCCTAAATATAAACAATTTTCGCGAAATTCAACCAGTACCGGCAAAAAAAATTTACGTAACGCACTGATTATTAGCGACTTAGAGACGATTTTCCCGTGTAAAATCCTCAAAAACGCAACAAAAAAGCCATCTTTTACTACATTGGCGGCATCATGACAGAAAACGCAGACATCTATAGAATTCACCGTGACGAACGGGAAATCATACTCATCGGAACCGCCCACATCTCCCAAGCCTCCAAGGACCTGGTGCGAGAGACCATCGAGGCGGAATCCCCCGACACAGTCTGCGTTGAGCTGGACAAGGGCCGCCTGGATTCCATCAAGGATCCGGACCGCTGGAAAAAGACCGACCTGAGGCAGGTCATCAAGAACAAGCAGCTGGGCACGCTGATCGCGAACCTGGTGCTGGGCTCCTACCAGAAACGCATGGGCGCCCAGACCGGCGTGAAGCCCGGCTCCGAATTGAAGGAAGCCGTGGACGTGGCGGAAAGTGCCGGACACCAGCTGGTGCTTGCCGACCGAGACATCAAGATTACGCTGCGCCGCACCTGGGCCTGCACGCCCTGGTACCGCAAGATGAATCTGCTGGGCGGCCTCTTCGCAAGCATCTTCGACAAGACGGAAGTCAGCGAAGAGGACCTGGCCAAGATCAAGGAGCAGGACGCCCTCAACGGCATGATGCAGGAATTCGGCAAGAGCTTCCCCGAGGTGAAGCAGGTGCTGATCGACGAACGCGACCAGTTCCTGGCCAGCAAGATCAAGAACGCCCCGGGTAAGAAGATTGTAGCGGTGGTGGGCGCAGGCCACATGCGCGGCATCGCAAGCATCATCGAAGAGGACAGGGAGCTGCCATCCGAGGAATCCATCAGCGTGATTCCCAAGAGCGCTCCCATCTGGAAGATTATCGGCTGGGCGATTCCCCTGGCGATTGTCGCAAGCATTGTCGCCGTGGGATACCAGGCGGGCGTGGAAAAAGCCGGCGAACTTTCGCTGCAGTGGGCGATGCTTACGGGCGGCGGGGCGATGCTGGGAACCATCATCGCCGGCGGTCACCCGCTGACGGTACTGGTGGCACTGGTGACCGCGCCCTTTACAGGGCTGACGCCGCTTATCGGCGTGGGATTCTTTACGGCCCTTACGCAGGTCTATATGAGGCCGCCCCGCGTTTCCGAAATGGAAACCCTGTCCGATGACATCTGGCAGGTGAAGCGCTGGTGGAAGAACCGCGTGACCCGGGTGATCCTCTGCTTTTTGTGCCCGGGCATTCCGGCAATCATCGGAAAGATCCTCGCCATATTCAATATCTACCAAGCACTATAACCGGTTAAGCCTCCAGGATCAGGCACACCTGGCCCAGGACGACCCAAAGCTTAGCAAACATCCGCGAAAGGCGAGTATTTTTGACTTTTGGGGTCAAAATTCCGCATTTTACAGAACCCAGCAAACAAAGCGCCTTTCGGTTCTGTAATTTCACAAACAACATAACAGATTTTTGTAATAATCCATCCATTTCAGGGAATTCGCTAAGAAAAAAGCACCCAAAATGAAGCGAACTTGAATTTCTGCGGCAAAAAAAAGGACATTTAGAGCCCGTTTTCACGTTTTTTTCATACAAGCTAATTTATTTTACAGAACCCGCCCCCATTCTCCTCTGAAAATTCTGTAAAACGGCCTTTTTTCGCGAAAAAGCGCATTCTTTAACATTCAAAACTCTTATTTTTTGAGAACATCTAAAAAAAATATTTTAAGTAAAAATTCTCATTTTTAACAAAGCACGTATTTTCTATTAACTTTTAAAAATTTAGACACATCTTTCTGAGAAAGATTTTGAGAATATGCGTATAAATCCAAAGTTTCCAAGATCACAAATGTTAAAATGGGATTTGACTTCGCCGTTAACGCTCCGGATTTACCTTGTCCGTATCAGATCAGCAATCGAATTCAACGCGTAAACGTACAGTAAAAATTTCTAAAACCATCATGCCAAAACCAACAAGCCCTGTTCTGCGTCTGCGGAGCGGGGCGTTTTTTTCCGCGCCAAAAAAAGATTTCCTATAATTGAGTCGAAGGAGTCCACATGATAAAGAACTTCATCTTCGACCTGGGCGGTGTTATTCTGGACATCAACATGCAGAACGCATTTGATGGTTTCGTCGCCTTGGGTGTTGACCCCGCCGAGGTGGCCGAGGGGGCGCCCCTATTTGTACTGATGGACCAATACCAACTGGGCCTGGTAAGTACCGAGGAGTTTTGCTGGCGATACGTGGAAAAGTGCCGCCCCGGCACCACCGGAACAGCATCTGTATGCACATCCCGGAACGCAAGCTGAAGGCGCTCAAGTCGCTGAGAAAGCGCGCCAAGGTTTACCTGCTCAGCAACACCAACGACTTGCACTGGGATTTGTGCCTGGAAAAATGGTTTGACGCCGGGGAAAATCGCTGCACCGATTTCTTCGACAAAGTTTTCCTCAGCCAGAATTTGAAGTTGGAAAAACCGGACCCGGAGATTTTCAAGACGGTAATTCAAGAACTGGGAATCAATCCGTCCGAAACACTCTTCCTGGACGATCGCAAGGAAAACGTGGAGGCTGCGGCCCGCTGCGGCTTGCGGACATATCATGTTGCAGGCGGCGCCGATTGGGTCCGGGATTTCGTAGACGGCGGGGCTGATCACGCCAAGGAACGGCAAGCATAATGTCTACGGCCATCCTGTTCAACAAGCCTTTTGGCGTCTTGAGCCAGTTTACGCCGGAGTCGGGTCACCCCGCTCTGGATACCTTCGGCTTTCCGCCGGGAGTTTATGCGGCGGGCCGCCTGGACCATGACAGCGAAGGCGCCTTGCTGCTTACAGACGACGGTCGATTAATAAAGAAGTTGCTGGATCCGAAATTTGAACATCCCCGCACCTACTTGGCGCAGGTGGATGGGCAAATTACAGAAGAAGCGGTCCGACGCCTGGCAGCCGGTGTGGACATCAAGGGGTATCACACAAAGCCTTGTCGCGCGCGCATCGTGCCCGCCCCCGATTGGATCTGGGACCGCAATCCGCCGGTCCGTTTCCGCGCAAGCATTCCCACCAGCTGGGTGGAGCTAACTTTGATCGAAGGCAAGAACCGTCAAGTCCGCCACATGACTGCTGCAGTGGGCTTCCCCACCCTACGTCTTGTCCGCGTAAAAATCGGCAACATTCCCCTGGGCGGTTTGCAGCCCGGAGAGTGGCGAGTTGTCACCGAAAAGGTGATCTAGGACGACTACTCCAGGGGTTGTTGCAGGAACCCTGGCAACATCAGCAACAGAAAGCGCCTCCGTTGCAGAATACGCAAGACAAAGACCATTTCAATCCGTCAAGTCGTCGCCCCGCATTTCTATTCCAGACTTTTTGACATTTTTTGTATATTAGACGATATAACTAGTGAACCGCCGATTTAACCTTACTTGCGGGCGGATAAATAAACTGCTAAATGAGGAGGCCTTATGGCTTTATCTTTTGATTTTAGTCCGAAAAACGGATCCAATTCTCACCCCCAAACAGTAAAGAAGTTCTGCGACGGCTTTCATGTGGATTCCGCTAGTGAACTGGCGCAGATTATTCGCGAACGCATGGCTGCGAAGGGTTACGCTCCCGGCGATCTTCTGGAAATGTACAAGCGTCACTGCGAAAGTCGGGAAGTGAAACTCAAGGAAACGGATTCCAGCCTGCTGGCAAAATTTTGCCATATAGCGGAAAATGGAATTGTCCCCAGGCGTTTGCGTTCCTTTGTTTACGCAACACTGGATATTGGCGAAAAAGAACTGGCAGAAGCTCTCGCCCAGCATGAACTGCGCAAGAAAATGTCTGCTGCCTTAGGCCGTGATCACGTGGCGGAATGTTTTTTGCAGAACCTGCCGCTGATTCTGAAGCACAGGGACTTCGTGATGAAGTATCGGGAATTTGCTTCCCTGCAGTTTAGCAATGTGGGCTTTAGCTACTGCTGGTTTAAGGGCGGGTACATTTGTCTGGGCGAACTTCTGAATTACTACAAGTGCGGCTACGGTGTCGCCCATCATGGCTGCCCTCACTGCGGTGGCGACGTTCATAATTACTGGTGTGGCGGGTCGGTGCTTTCGGGTTCCCATTCCATTAGCGGGGTCTGCATTTCCTGCGGGAACAAGGTTCACAACGCCATTGACTACCGCGAAACGCCCTCGGGTCTGGTGCCTGCTCCCCGCGAAATCCTCATAAGGGATAAGCGCTGCTTTGGGGCGCCGAAGACAACCTTAAGCTACATCTTGCCGGCGACGCATGTGCCCTGCGAATGTGTGGACGAAAACCCCTGGGATATTTTCAGCCTTGTGGCGTTGCTGAAATCGCTTTAGACTTTATAAGCATCTTTACAGTAATATCGCGGTTTCGGGCAACGTCGACGCAGACAACATAAAAAAATGGACTCCAAACAGGCGATCAAGCCACATTTGAAGTCCAAATTTCAGCAAAAAGCTGATTTATCACGGCCGGCTGGCCGCGATTCGTATACGATTACAGCAAGCCCTTAAAGAAGACCTTTAAAGAAATCATTACCCTTATCGTCGACCAAGATAAAGGCGGGGAAGTCCTTGATGGTGATCTTGCGGATTGCTTCCATGCCCAGTTCCGGGAAGGCAACGATATCGTTGGACAGGATGTTCTGTTCACCAAGTATTGCAGCCGCACCGCCGCTGCGGCCCAG
>JAZLKH010000016.1:0-19318 GCA_045597545.1 Fibrobacter sp. | reverse complement strand
GTTCGCAGGTCTTGGGGCCAAAGAACTTGATGCCGTTACTTTCGGTGTTCTTTTCGATATGGGAGAACATTTCTTCGGAAATGCCGTCCTGGAGGGGGCGGTTACGTTCCGGGAAAGTGGTGGGAATAATGTGGTCAACGGTTGCGAAGGTGCGTTCGGGGAACAGGACCTTGGTGCCATCTTCACGAAGGGACGCGAATGCCTGGGGGCTGGTCACTTCGTGGCAGAGGTGGAGACCGATGAAAAGCTGGCACTGGCCGCTGGGGAGCTTAGCGACAGTATGGCTCTCGAAAATTTTCTGATAGAGTGATTTTCCCATAATGTGTCTCTTTTTTATGGATTTTGATTAAAATTTGACGGGTGCAAATATAGCAATTTTAGATTTAAATAAAAATTGTCAAGGGTTTTGTCATATCGATGTGCGGTAAATCATATTGCACACGCTTGTATACACTTTTAAACTTACATTGGTGAAAAAAGATTATTTATAAATATATATTAAGTAAAAACAAGGAAAAATCATGAAATATTCCCATATTGCTTTGGCCGCAGCATTGTCCAGCTTTGGACTTATGGCCTGTTCTGACGATTCCTCTAACGGTTCCAACGCCTTGGACCCTCTGAATCCTCCTACTGGAGAAATTCCCTCTGTTGGCGAAAATCCGAGTGTTGGTGATATTCCCGGTACCGGTGACCCCGCTGTTGACAATCCCATCGGCGGTGTCCAGGGTGGCGTACAGGGTGAAGATACCTCTGCTGTTATTCCTCCGATTATTGTGGAGGATCCCGACGAAGAAATTCCCACGGTAGAAAATGAATCCGTAGCCTCCTTGAGCTTAAGCCTTAAGGGTGTCGCCGAAGTTGGTCCCTTTGCTTCGGGTGCCAAGGTCACCCTCGTCGGTGTTGACGCAGCTACTCTTGCTGCACAGGGCAGCGAAATTCAGGCGACGACCTCTAACGATTTGGGCAGCTTCAGCCTCCAGGGAACAATCCCGTCTGCATACGCTTCCGTAACCGCAGAAGGTAAGTTCTACAACTACGTCTTTGGCGAAGTGGATGGCCCGATTACGCTGAAGGCTCTCTCCAACGTGAATAACCGTACAAGCTTGAACGTGAACGTTCTGACTCGTTTGGAATATGACCGCGTATCCTATTTGATTCAGAACGAGGGCATGACCTTTAGCGATGCCAAGCGCAAGGCCGAAAAGGAAGTTCGCGTTGCTCTCGGCCTTTACGCAGATTCTACCTTGTTCGAAGACATTTCCATTTATGGCGAAGGTGTTGCCACCGCAAACCTTTTGGCAATCACCTCTGTGATGTTGGGAGAACGTAGTGGCGCCGAGGTTGGCAAGCTTGTTGACGCAATCGCCACTGACTTTGCTGCCGACGGCAAGTGGAATGACGAAGCCGCCAAGGCTGTCCTTGCCGACGAAGCCTTCATGACCAATGTGAACATGTATTACAACGAGCTCATGAATCGCGCTGGCGTGTCTACCATAGAATCCTTTACCAGCGTGTTTAACAGTTTCTGGGCGACTCAGTACGGCCTGGGCCCTTGTAATGCGGCCACCGACGGAACTCTTGGCGTGAATACAAACACCTTCAGCGAACGCCAAGGCAATTCCTACAAGTGCATTTCCAATAGCTGGATGGAACTGACTGCAGCTCAGTTGCAGAGTATTGCCCTTGAAGCCACCTTTGGCGTATGTACCACGGCCAAGGAAGGTACAGTCAACGAGGCCGCTGGTGCCTATTACGTATGTAAGAAGGGCTTTTGGGTGACTGCTTCTGCCAATGAAGCAGCCAATAAGGTCGTGACCGAAGCTAAGGGACCCTGCACTACCGCTAACCAGGGCAAGCTTGAGGCCATTGACGGTCAGTACTACATGTGTAACGGATCCTCTTGGGTTGTGGCTAAGCATAAGCCGGTAGACTACTCCAAGGGTCGTGCCATGAACAAGAAACTGGGCAAGGGTATCAACTTCGGTAACTCCTGGGATTCCCAGGGCAATAACGACTGCGGTTGGAGCAACTGTATCAGCGATGGTGACTTTGCGACTGCAAAGGCCGCTGGCTTCAATTCCGTTCGTATCCCTGTGCGTTGGCATCATGATGCCGGCGGTACTTCTGTAAGCTCCAGCCGTTTGGCCGGTGTGAAGGAAGATATCAAGTTGGCCATTAACGCAGGTCTTGTTGTTATTGTTAACTTCCATCACTATACCGACATGAACGAAGCTGGTAACGAAAGCCAGTCTGCATTCAAGAACGAAATGAAAAAGTTCCTTGCTCTCTGGGCTCAGGTGGCCAAGGAAATGGATCAGTTCCCGGATGACAAGCTTGTGCTGGAAATTTTCAACGAACCTACGATTTCCAATGCCACCTACGTGGATGAATTGATGAACGAAGGCTACAAGGTTATTCGTCAGAACGCTCCGGGCAAGACTATCATGTTCGAAGCCTATCATGCAGCCAAGTTCTACGACCTTGACAAGCTGAACCTGCCCGAAGACGGCAACATCATCTACTCCGGTCACTACTACGAACCCTTCACCTTCTCTCATCAGGGACACGGTTACGACTGTAAGGGTGATGCCGCCTACGCAAGCACTGCCGACAGGGATATGAAGCAGTATGCAGCCCAGGCTCTGGAACTTTACCCCGATATCAACGGTGGCCATATTCCGCTGAACATGGGTGAATTCGGTATTGCTGGTCAGTGTGGCGTTAGCGATTCCAAGCGCGCTCAGTGGACCAAGCTTGCTGTGCAGGCAGCAGAAGCTCACGATATCTCCTGGAACTACTGGTGCTTTAAGAACTGCGGTGGCTTTGAAGCCTGGGGCGGCGGCTGGAAGACCGGCTTCCTGGATGCCTTTGGCCTCTAGTTTTGGCCTCTAGTTCCTAGACGGTTTGCAAGAATTCAAGCTTAAAAAGCCTCGGCGTTTGCCGGGGCTTTTTGCTATGAGGCGATCGCGGGGAGCGCCTACTGGGCATAAAAAATCCCGGTAATAAACCGGGAAAAAATTTTTTTTGGGGGGGCGAAGAGTTAATATTCTTCGAGCTGGGTTTCGAACTGGTACTTCTCGCGGTAGTAGGCCAGCATTTCAGATTGGCTGGAGAATGCTCCGCTGCGGATGGCGTCTCGAACGGCGGGATCCTGGCGAGACATTTCCATAATCTTTGTGTCGATGTCCTTGAACATCAGGGTGTTGCTTGCCATGGCCACGTGATTCTGGTTGAAGTTCAGGTGGTAGCGGCGTTCCAGCATCTGGAACAGTTCTGTCTGGCAGGCGTTTTCGGGGGGCTTGCGCTTAACGACCGGCATGTAGCACTTGTCGATGTATTCCTGCTTGAGGCTTACGATCATGTTGTCGATGGCGGGAATATTCTTGCCCGGTTCGTGGGAGGCCATTTCTGATTTCGGTGTAACGATGCCGGAGCATCCGGCGAGAAGAGTTGCGGTCATGGTTGCAAAAGCCAAAACACTAAACTTCATTGATGATTCCTTTTTAAGTAAGCCGTTACTTGACCAAATCCCTAATTCCGAGGTCAAAGTTATTTAATTGTTGATAACTTGGCGAGATTTGATGTGTAACATTTCGGTTACACAAGAACGAAAAAAGAATTTTGAAAGATGTTTTTGCCATTCTTGTGAGAAAAATCACCCGGTTTGGATGTTGATGATTTCTCAACAAAATGGCCGACGATTTAGGGGCCTGTAGGCTTGAATGTGTAGAACCACTGGATAGGGTCTATGACCTTGTACTTGACATTGCCGATGCGCTTGTTGCCGTTTTTGTCGATGAGGCCTGTAACGACGTGGGCGTGGGGGCCTGTGGTGTGTCCTGTGGTGCCCACGGTGGCGATTGGGTCGCCTGCCATGACTTCCTGGCCGTCCAGGTAGAGCAACTTGTCGCAGTGCATGAACAGGATGACATCCTTATCGCGGACAAGGCCTATGATGACGCCTCCGCGCTCATCGCGGCTGGTCCAGGCTTTTGCTGCGAAGGGGGCGAGGATGCGGGCTCCTTGACGACTGGCCAGGTCAATCCCGTTGTGGGCTCGCTGATTTGCAGAGGCGGTGGCGTGATAGAACTCGGTAAGGTAGCTTACGCTATCCGAGACGATGGACGTCCAGTACTTCCAGGCGGCTCCGATGGAGTCGGAGGCGGTTTTGTTGAAAAAATCCGGTCTGGAGAACTTGATGGTGGTTCCCTCGGGCGGAGTGTTGATGCCGTTCTTTTCCCATGCGCTGAGAGCGTAGCCGTTTTCTTCCAGGGTTACGTCTACGTACTGGCGGATCATTCGTTCGTTGGTAATCAGGGCGTTGAATCTTCCGATGGCGTAGCGGGCTATGCGCTGCATGGATTCCTTGCCGTCGAAGGTGTACTCGAAGGAGGGGGCTACGGATATTTTGTCCCGTTCGTGAAGGCGGTCGCGGAGGTTTGAAATTCCCGGCTCTACGTTGGTGGCGAAGAAGAAAGGGGTGGCTACGACGATTAGCAGAAATAGCGGGAAGAACTTCCTGAAGATACTGGAGACGCCGTCCAAGGGATTTTTGGCAAGAATGCCGATCTTGTGGGTGTTTTCTACGACTTTTACAAACTGTTCCGGAGCCTTTTTCCAATTGCTTTCCCGAACGTCCTTGTTGAAGGAATCGCTTCTGTTGACGGCTTTTGCCGCACGGGGGAATCGCTTGCCGTTTGGAGGCGTCGGAAGCAGCCATAGCAGGGGAATCGTCTGGAGACTTGCCGCGTCCTCTATGTAGATGGAGGATTGCTCAATGCTGTCTCCGTCGACAATTAGGAGGCGGACGAGGGGTGCTATGAACTTTGCTTCGCCTTCGTTGATTTCGGCAGGGAGAACACCTACGACCTGTGGCGATAGTTTTTTTAATAGTTGCAGATTGTGGTAAAGGTTGCGGAGCTGTTCCTCGTTTTGAGGTAGAGCCCTGCTTCCCGAAATCAGCCAATTCTCTTCCACTTCTCCGAACTTGAGGAGAATGCTGTTTTCCAGGGGCTGATTCAGTAAGGCTTCGTTGGAAAACGGCGCATTTCCCTTTAAAAGGGCCTTTCCCGAAAAGTCCACCATTACAAAACGAGCGCCGACGTTCATCGCCAGCGCAAAGTTTTGCAAGGTCTCCAGGGGAATTTCCGATTCGCCGGGGAAGGCGAAAAGGGTCAGACCGCCTTGCTTGTACAAGTAGTCCAGGACCTTTTTCTGCATGGTCTTTCTACAGAAACTATGCTTTCTGAGTGCCGCGGGGGTATGTGAAACCTGCAGGGGGAGCAGCCACGAACTTGTCTACCTGGAGGTAGAGCTCGTCTGCGGTTGCGGAGGGGTTGAAATATATTTCCTGGTTACGGTTCTGGGTACGGCCCTTGAGGGGCTCGTTGCGGCGAGAACGGCTCACCACGCCCAGGGGCAGCACTTCCAGCAGGGGAAGCAGGCCAAAGTAGCGGAACAGGCTGAAATTCTTCTGCCAGGTGGAGCGTTCTGCCAATACGGCGAAGGTGCCCTGGAAAATGGACTTGGACTGGAGCAAGTCATCGGAAGTCATCGTCACCAGTTCGTGGTTGGTGGGGAAGTTGTTCACGAAGTTGACCATGTCGCCCTTGAGGTAGTTGGCGTCGCAGAGGAATACAAATTTCATTTTAAATACCCGTTTCGGAGGTGAAGTTTCGTTAATGTTCCAAAGATAATCTATTTCTGGGCGGTTGTCATTGAAAAGAAGGTCTTGCAAGGGGGAGAATCCCCAAAAAAGCGAAAATTTTGCAGAAATTTTACAAAGTCTGTAGTGGAAAAATGTAACTCGTTGATGTTCAATGATTTACAAAAAAGTTTGTAAAATGTCAAGTGGTAATGTGTTGAAATTTTGCGAAAAAAAAGGTTTTTGTGTAAAAAGTGTGTTTTAAATCATTATATTTGAACAAGAAAAACACGCAGAACCGCTGGCGTGCTTTGATTTTATTGAAAGCAAAAAGTGGATGTATGTATTTATGGGAGATCATAAATGAAACGTAAACATTGGTCTGTAACGGCTCTTCTTGCATCTGCCGGTCTGTTGGCCTCCTTGGGTGTCGCCCAGGAAGCCGCCGGTGATGCGGCTCCGGCCGTTGAAAACAACGCCCCGTCGATTAACGGGATCCCGGGCGAGTCCATCAACGAAGGTGGAAAGTTCGCTCCGATCAAGCTGGACAGCTATGTGTCCGACGACTTGGACAAACCCGACCAGCTGAAGTGGTCCGCAACGGGTAACAAGAAACTCAAGGTGTCCATTTCTGGTGATCGAGTGGCAACCATTGAGACTCCCGACCAGTACTGGAATGGTTCCGAGGATATCACCTTCACCGCTACGGATACCAAGGGTGCCGCAAGCTCCGAGACGGTAAACTTCAACGTGGAGTCCGTGAACAATCCGCCGGTGGTTACACAGATTCCGGACCAGACTGTCGATGAAGGTAAGACCTTTGCCAAGATCAAGCTGGATGATTACGTTACCGATCCCGACCATCCCAAGAACCAGATGCTCTGGGAATTTGACATTCAGTCTGTGGGTAAGGAACAGGCTGACGGTGAACTGAACGTGGAAATCGACCCGAACCGTGTTGCAACCATCGTGATTCCCGATACCAACTGGTACGGTGCTGCAAAGATCAAGTTCACGGCTACCGATGGCGAATACGCCAGCGATTCCAAGACCGCAACCTTTACGGTGAACTCTATCAACGATGCTCCGGTGCTGCAGAAGATTCCCGACCAGACCATCGACGAGAAGAATGAGTTCGAATCCATTAACTTGTCCGATTTCGTAACGGACGCTGACGACGATGTCTCCAAGATCAAGTGGACCGTTGATGGCGGTAAGGACCTGAAGGTGGAACTGGACAAGTACGGTTCTGCCAATATCAAGATTCCCAACGAATTCTGGAATGGTTCCGAATCCTTTACCTTTACGGCAACTGACCCTGCCGGTGCTTCCGCAAGCGCCAAGGCAACCTTTGCTGTAAAGTCCATCAACGACGCCCCTGAATTTGTACAGGATGTTCCTGAACAAACTATCGAAGAAAAGCAGGAGTTCAAGCCCATCGATCTCAGCGCTCTTGTCAAGGATCCGGATCACAAGTTTGAACAACTTATGTGGACCATTTCCGGCAACAAGGATCTGAAGGTTGCTGTCAACGGCAAGAATGCCGTCATCACAATTCCGAACAAGCTTTGGAATGGCTCCGAAACCATTAAGTTCAAGGTTTGCGACCCGGCTGGTGCCTGCGTCGAATCTGAAAACACCTTTACAGTGAATTCTGTGAATGATGTTCCGGAGTTCGTGAAGACCATTCCGAACCAGAACATCGACGAAAAGAAGCAGTTCGCAAAAATCAAGCTGGATGACTACATCAAGGATGCGGACCACCAGAAGAATGAACTCTCCTGGGAAGCCGAAGTAAAGCACCAGGGCAAGGAACCGGAATCCGGAACACTGAATGTGAACATCGACGATGCTCATGTGGCCTCCATCGAAATTCCGGACACTTACTGGAACGGTACAGCGGTGGTCACCTTTACCTGTACCGACCCCGAAGGTGCTTCTGTAAAGCAGGATGTAACCTTGTCTGTAAAGTCCATTAATGACCTGCCGGTGTTTGCCAAGATTGCCGACCAGACTATTGAAGAGAAGAACGAATTCAACTCTATTTCGCTGGATGAGTTCTTGACTGATGCAGACCATGACATTTCCAAGTTGAAGGTTGAAATCACTGGTAACAAGGACATCAAGGTGAACCTGAACCAGAAGACTCGTGAAGTCTCCTTCAAGACTCCCAGCGAACTTTGGAATGGTTCCGAAACCTTGACCTTTACCGCTACCGACCCCGATGGTGGCGTGGCCAAGACTCAGATGAAGCTTACCGTGAAGTCCATCAACGATCCTCCGGTAATGAAGGATATCGCCGAACAGACCATCAAGGAAAAGGAACAGTTCAAGCCTATTGAACTGGATAAGTTCGTTGATGACCTTGACCATGACAAGTCCAAGCTGAAATGGACCGTCACTGGCAACAAGGACTTGAAGGTGACCATTGACGGTTCCCGCACCATGAAGCTGACTCCGCCTTCTTCTCAGTGGAACGGCTCTGAAACCCTCACCATCAAGGTGACCGACCCCGAAGGCGCTTCCGACGAACGCACTGTTGCCTACACTGTTGAATCCGTGAATGATGTTCCTGAATTCACCAAGCAGGTCGCTCCCCAGACCATTAAGGAAAAGGCTCAGTTCCAGCCCATCAAGCTGGGCGAAATGGTTCGCGACTTGGATAACAAGCTCGACGAGCTGGAATTCACTGTAGATGTGAAGTCTACCGTTAAGGGTAAGGAACCGGGTCTCTCTGTAGAAATCGATGCTCAGAAGGTGGCCAAGATTGTCATTCCCGACAAGATGTGGAATGGCGCCGACGAGATTACCTTTACCGTAACCGACCCCGAAGGTGCAAAGGCCGTGTCCAAGGCTCTGTTCACCGTACAGTCCGTAAACGATGTGCCGGTTCTCAAGAAGATTCCGGACCAGGCTATCGAAGAAAAGCAGGAATTCGCCTCTATCAACCTGGCCGAACTGGCTTCCGACCCGGACCACGAATTCAAGCAGTTGAAGTGGACTGTTGCCGGTAACAAGGACCTGAAGATTGATATCAGCAAGGACGGTATTGCCACTATCAAGGCTCCGAACAAGCTCTGGAACGGCTCTGAAAAGGTGACCTTCACCGTAACCGACCCCGAAGGCGCTTCTGCAAAGTCCGAGGCCAACTTCTCCGTGAAGTCCATCAACGATCCTCCGGTAATGAAGGATATTGCAAACCAGACCATCAAGGAAAAGGCCGAATTCAAGTCCATCAGCCTGAACGACTTTGTCTCTGACGAAGACCACGACAAGTCCAAGCTGAAGTGGTCCGTCTCTGGTAACAAGGATCTTAAGGTGGCCATCGACGGTAACAAGGTTGCTACCGTTACCGCCCCCAACAAGAATTGGAATGGCTCTGAAACCGTTACCTTTACCGTAACCGACCCTGAAGGCGCTTCTGACAAGCGTTCCGTAACCTTTACTGTTGAATCCGTAAACGACCTGCCGGTATTCACCAAGCCCGTCAAGGACCAGACCATTCAGGAAAAGCGCGAATTCGCAACTATTAACCTGAATGATATTGTGAATGACCCGGACCATAAGGCCGATCAGCTGACCTGGTCCTTTGACGTGAAGCCGGCCAAGGGTGCCCCGAAGGGGTACACTCCCAAGCTTTCAGTGAATGTCGACGGCCAGCGCATGGCTAAGATTGTTATTCCGGACAAGTACTGGAATGGTTCCGAAATCATCACCTTTACTGTGACCGACCCTGAAGGCGGCAAGGCTAGCAGCACTGCTACCTTTACCGTAAGTTCTGTGAACGACGCTCCGACCATTGCCCAGGTTCAGGATCTGTCCATCAACGAAAAGGAACAGTTCGCTTCCTTCAACTTGGCTGAACTGGTCAAGGATCCCGACCATCCGTACGAACAGCTGAAGGTTGAGGTATCTGGCGCCAAGGATCTTAAGGTGAATGTTGCCAAAAACGGCGAAGTTACTGTAAAGACGCCCAATGCACTTTGGAATGGTACCGAAAAGCTTACCTTTACCGTAACTGACCCCGAAGGTGCTTCTGCCAAGTCTATGGCTACCTTCTCCGTGAAGTCCATTAACGATGTACCGGTGATGAAGGATATCGCAAGCCAGACCATCAAGGAAAAGGGTTCCTTCAAGTCCTTCAACCTGGATAGCTTTGTTGAAGACCTTGACCACCCGAAGAACAAGCTGAAGTGGAAGATCGAAGGTGCCAAGGAACTCAAGGTGGCCATGGACGGCAGCCATAACGTAACCGTAACCCAGCCGAATCCCAACTGGCACGGTTCCGAAACCGTCAAGTTCACTGTAAGCGACCCTGAAGGTGCTTCCGATAGCCGCTCTGTGACCTTTACCGTTGAATCCGTGAACGATGCCCCGGCATTTGTACGCGAACTCAAGGAACAGTCTATCGACGAAAAGAAGCAGTTCATGACCATCAAGCTGGACGACCTTGTTAAGGATCCGGACCACAAGAACTCTGAACTGAAGTGGACCTTTGACGTGAAGCCGGTGAAGGTCGGCGCTGCCGCCCCCGCAAAGGGCAAGAAGGGCAAGGCCGCCCCTGCCGAAGAAACTCCTGCTGGCGAAACTCTTTCTGTAAAGGTTGATGCACAGCATGTGGCTACAATCGTTATCCCCAACAAGTATTGGAACGGTGCCGCCGAAATTACCTTTACGGTTACTGACCCCGAAGGTGCCAAGGTTAGCAAGATTGCCCGTTACGAAGTTCGCTCCATCAACGATGCACCGAAGATTTCTGACAAGGCTCCCCAGGGTGAAACCATTCGCGAAGGTGGCCGTTTCAAGACCATCGACCTCTCTACTCTTGCCTCTGATCCGGATCACAAGACTTCTCAGTTGAAGTGGAGTGTATCTGGCAACAAGCAGCTGAAGGTTGACCTGCGCAAGGATAACACCGTAATCGTTTCTGTCCCCAATGACCAGTGGAACGGAAAGGAAACGGTGACCTTCACCGTAACCGACCCTGAAGGCGCTTCTGCTAACCATAAGATGACCTTCGAAGTGACCCGCGTAAACGACGCTCCTGTTCTGACCAAGAAGATTCCTGACCAGAAGATCAAGGAAAAGGAAACCTTCAAGCAGATCAAGCTGGACGAATTTGTCAAGGACCCGGATAACAAGCCCAGCGAACTCATCTGGTCCGTATCTGGCAACAAGAAGCTGAAGGCTGAAATTTCCTCTAGCCACGTGCTTACCGTGACTGCCCCGGATAAGTACTTCTGGTGCGCTCCGGAAGCTCTGGTGATTATGGTGAAGGACCCCGAAGGTCTTGCCACTTCCCAGATCGTGAACTTCGAAATCACTTCCGTGAACGACGCTCCGGTGATGAAGGATATTCCTGCCCAGAAGATTAAGGAAAAGGGCCAGTTCAAGGAAATCGACCTGAACAAGTTTGTTAAGGACCCGGACCACAAGACCGAAAAGCTGACTTGGACCGTAAAGGTGGCCAAGGTGGTCGCTGCCGCTCCGGCCCCTGCAAAGAAGGCCGCCAAGAAGCCTGCTAAGAAGCCGGCCAAGAAGGGCGCAAAGGCTGAAGAAGAAGCTCCTGCCGCAGAACCGGTAGACGAGTTCCAGGTTGAAATCGACAGCAAGAATATCGCTCGCATCAAGCTGCCCAACAAGTACTGGAATGGTGAACGCAATGTGACCTTTACGGTTACTGACCCCGAAGGTGCCAGCGATTCCAAGACTGTAAACTTCCTCGTCGAATCTGTGAATGACGCTCCTGAATTCAAGCAGGTGCCTATCCAGTCCATCGAAGAAAAGAAGCAGTTTGCTCCTGTCGACCTTGCCCAGTTCGTAAGCGATCCGGACCACAAGTTCGAACAGCTGAAGTTCGAAGTGGCTCCTCCTCGCGCCCTTAAGGCATCCATCAACGCCAAGAAGCAGCTGATCGTTTCTACTCCGGACAAGTTCTGGAGTGGTACCGAAAAGATCAAGGTTGACGTATTTGACCCGGAAGGTGCTAAGGCTACCCAGCAGATTACCTTCGAGGTGACTCCGGTTAACGATCCTCCGGTAATCGGAAAGATCGCAGGTCAGAAGATCAAGGAAAAGGAAAAGTTTGCCGTTGTTGACCTTTCCAAGTCTGCAACTGACCCGGATAACAAGCCCAATGAACTGAAGTGGTCTGTTTCCGGCAACAAGGACCTCAAGGTTGATATCAAGGGCAATCGCGCACAGATCCTGACTCCCACACCGTACTGGTTCGGTAAGGAAACTCTGACCTTTACCGTTCAGGATCCTGAAGGTGCTTCTGCATCTACAAAGGCAACCTTCGAAGTGACCCCGGTAAACGACGCCCCTGTACTCAAGGCTCCGCAGCCTCAGGTTATCGATGAAAAGAACATCTTTGCTCCCATTGACTTCGGTAAGCTTGTAAATGATCCGGATAACAAGTTGGATGAACTTGTCTGGACCCTTGACAACGAGACCCCGGGTGCAAAGAATGCCGCTCCCGCCAAGGCCAAGGGCAAGAAGAAGGGCAAGGCCGCAGCTCCTGCCGCCCCGGCTGTAAAACACGAAATCAACTTCAGCATCAATGAAAAGGGTGTGCTTACCGCAGAAATCCCGGATAAGTACTGGAACGGTTCCGAAACCGTGACCGTGAACGTATTTGACCCCTCTGGCGAAAAGGCTTCCGTTGACGTGAAGTTTACTGTTAAGCCGGTAAATGACCGTCCGGTGGTTAAGGAAATTCCTGGCCAGGAAACTCTGGAAGGCAAGGCTTTCAAGACCATCAAGCTGGACCAGTATGTAAGCGACCCGGATAACAAGCCCAACGAAATCAAGTGGAAGGTTTCTGGCAACAAGAACCTGGCTGTAGAAATCAACGGCAACCGCGAAGCTACCATCAAGCCCAAGAAGGCCGAATGGTTCGGTGAAGAAACTCTCGTCTTTACCGCCTCTGACCCTGCAGGTGCAATGGACAAGTCTTCTGCCAAGTTCATTGTAAAGCACGTGAACGCAGCCCCGATTATGCGCGACATTCCTGACTTTACCATCAAGGAAGACGAAAACAAGGGCGTTGTTGCCAAGATCAAGCTGGACCAGTTCGCACGCGACAAGGACCACCGCTTTGACGAATTGAAGTGGAGCTTTACCGGAAACAAGTTCCTTACCGTGAAGTATGACAAGAAGTCCAAGACCGTGACTGTGGCTCAGCCTCACGAAAACTGGAATGGAAAGCCGGAAAAGATCACCTTTACCGTAACCGACCCTGAAGGTGCCAAGACCAGCAGGACCGCAACCTTCACCGTAATCTCCGTAAACGATCCTCCTGTCGCAAACTCCCAGACCTACATGACCCAGGAAGGTGAGGAACTCAAGGTTTCCGCAGCCGAGGGCCTTATGTCTGGTGTATCCGATGCCGATGGCGAAAAGCCTGCCTCTGTTCAGATTCTCCAGAAGCCGCGTAACGGTAAGATTACTCTGAATGAAAAGGACGGATCCTTCACCTATATGCCGAACAAGGGCTTCTCTGGCCTCGATGAATTCACCTTCAAGGTGAAGGATCCGGGTGGACTCGCCTCCGCTGTCACTACCGCAGAAATCAACGTCTCCTTCAAGATGAAGGATCTGCGTGGCGGCAAGAAGGTCGAATCCAAGAAGGAAGAGCCGAAGAAGGAAGAACCCAAGGCAGAAGAACCTGCCAAGGGCAAGAAAGGCAAGAAGGGCAAGAAGAAGTAATTCCTAGGCCCAGAAGCTTAAAAAGGAACGCCTCCCGTAGCGAAATGCTCGGGAGGTTTTTTTTGCAATGCGGCTGGGCGCTCTATCGTAAGGGTTAAAAAACTCCCTAGATAAAAATCTAGGGAGCAATACACCTTATAACACTTCGTGAATTTTCAGGAGCAGTGTAGAGGTTGCGAAAGCAAAGCCGCTCGTAAGTTCTTATTTGCGCTTAGACTTTGTGGACCTGGACTGATACCATTCGTCGAAGGTGATGGAGCGGTCGATGATCTCGGTAGGAGTCAGTTCCAGCACGCGGTTTGCAACGGTCTGTGCAAATTCATGGTCCTGGGTGCAGAAGATAATCGGACCCTGGAAGGCGGTGAGGCCATTGTTCAGGGCGGTGATGGCTTCCAAGTCCAGGTGAGCCGTGGGCTCGTCCAAAAGAAGGCAGTTGGCATTGCTGAGCATCATCTTGCTGAGCATGCAGCGGACCTTTTCGCCACCGCTGAGCACATTTGCGCACTTGAGGGCTTCTTCGCCGGTGAAGAGCATACGACCCAGGAAACCGCGGATAAAGGTTTCGTCCTGTTCCTTGCTGTACTGGCGCAGCCAATCTACGAGAGAAAGGTCATTGTTGAAGTAAGCGTCGTTGTTCTTGGGGAAGTAGTTATAGGTGATGGTGTTGCCCCACTTGAGCACTCCGTCCGGTGCCGGGGTTTCGCCAGCGATGAGCTGGAAGAATGCGGTCTTGAGAGTGCCGTATTCGCCAACCAGGGCGACCTTGTCACCATTGTTCAAATTGAAGTTCAAACCTTTGCAGATGATACCGTCACCGCCGTCGATGGTGGCGTTCTTGACTTCCAGCACGATCTTGCCCGGCTCACGGTCCATCTTGAAGTTGACCCAGGGGGATTTACGGCTGGAGGCCGGCATTTCTTCTACGGTCATCTTGTCAAGGAGCTTCTTACGGGATGTGGCTTGCTTGGCCTTTGCGGCGTTGGAAGCGAAGCGGCGGATAAATGCCTTGAGCTCCTCGATTTTTTCTTCGGCACGGCGGTTCTGATCCTTGCGCTGCTTCTGTGCCAACTGGCTAGCTGCGTACCAGAATTCGTAGTTTCCGCCGTAGATGTTGATCTTACCGTAGTCAATATCGCAGGTGTGGGTACAGACCGTATTGAGGAAGTGACGGTCATGGCTAACCACGATCACGATGTTTTCGAAACGTTCCAGATAGTCTTCAAGCCAAGCGACGGTTTCCAAATCCAAGTGGTTGGTAGGTTCGTCAAGCAGCAGAATGTCCGGGTTGCCGAACAGGGCCTGAGCCAGGAGCACGCGGATCTTCTGGTTGCCATCCAGGTCGGCCATGAGGTTGTAGTGCAGGTCTTCGGGAATTCCCAGGCCCTTCAAAAGCACGGCCACGTCATGGTCGGCCTCGTAGCCTCCGATTTCGCCGAAGCGAGTTTCGATTTCCATGGCCTGAATGCCCTGTTCCTCGGTCATTTCGGGGAGGGCGTACAGTTCTTCGCGTTTCTTTCCCAGTTCGTAGAGTTCCGGGTGTCCCATCATCACGGTTTCGAGAACGGTGTTCTGTTCGTAGGCGAAGTGGTCCTGCTTCAAAACGGCCATGCGTTCGCCTGGGTCCTTGGTGACTTCACCGGTGTTGGGTTCGAGTTCCCCGGAGAGAATCTTGAGGAATGTGGACTTGCCGGCACCATTGGCGCCGATGACACCGTAGCAGTTGCCCTTCTTGAACGAGAGGTTCACTTCCTTAAAGAGGACGCGGCTACCGTACTGGAGACTTACATTTGAAACATTCAGCATGGCGCTAAATTTAGAATTTTTTCACGCAAACATAAAGGGCGCCGGTTAAAAACCGACGTCCCTTTTTAGCATGAGTTTTGAGTAGTTGCTCACCACTCATTGCTCATAGCTCACTGCTCACCGCTCATCGCTGGTTTGCCTTTTCCAATTCGCGGGCGTTGATGATGAGCATCTGCAAGCGGTTTTCGATGTTTGCAAAGCTGGTATCCGGATCGTAGTCCAGAGACAGCACCTGAATGTGGGGGCAACGTTCCTTTACAGCCTTAGTAAGGCCGCGGCCGGAGATGTGGTTGGCGAGGCATGCGAACGGCTGCAGAATGATGTGGCTGTTGATGCCATGCTGAGAGTTGAACAGGATTTCGCCAGGGATGAGCCAGCCTTCACCGGTGTTGTAGGTGGGGTCGATGATGTCACCGATGAGGTGCACCAGTTCGCTACAGTCGGCGTGATGTTCAAACAGCTTGAAGCGCTTGGACATTTCCTTTTCTACGACCTTGAGGGCGTGAGTGTAAACCTTGGCTGTGGCGCCACCGATCACCTTGTCGTTTATCGGTGTGGCGGAGAAACCGCGCTTCAGCTTTTCGGCGCGAACAACTTCGTCTACGCGGAAGAAGTCGGTCATGCCCGGCAGGTAGACTTCCATACCGTTGTTCATGAGGTATTCTTCGATGTAGCCGTTGGCGCTGGGGTGATAGTTCATGAGGATTTCACCAAGCACGGCGACGCGAGGCTTGCGGATACCCTTCTTGCGTTCCTCGGTGATCTCGACGGAGTTGAAGGCGTCGATAGTGTCGCGGAACAGGTGGATAACAGCCTTCGGATAGCCCAGTTCCAGTTTGCTGAGAACGGCTACACGTTCCATGACGCGAGGCATCCACTCGTCATATACCTTCTGGGTATCGCCCTTGTTGACTTCGTAGGGGCGCAGAGCGCGGTACATGATTTCGATGGCATCCATGGTCACAAGGCCCCACAGCATGTGGAGGCGGAAATCCAGACCCAGGGCGAAGCCCGGATGCATGTTCTTGTTGTCGGTACCTGTGGTGATGATGGATACGTCTGGGTAGCCGGCTTCGTCTAAGGCCTTACGGGCGAGAACGGGGTACTGCACAGCACGGCAGTTTTCGCAGTTCTTGGAAAGACCGATGGAAACTTCCGTCTGCTTGCAGTTGGGATGCTGTTCCAGCCACAGGAGGTTTTCGCCGATGTTCACCTGGCAGGGGAAGCAGATGTCGTTGTGGACAAATTTTTTGCCCAGCTCGATGGCGCGCTTGTCTGCAACGGGCAGTGGCTCTGCCTTGAAACCCTTGGCGCGCATGTAGGCGGCAGCCAGCACGCTGAATGCGGGGGAGAGGTTCGGTACCAAGATGGTACGGCGTTCCTTGTCTTCCTTGGTAAAGGGCGTGGTGAAAAGCGGTTCGTTGCTTTCCGGTTTTTCGGGCAGGTTTGCCGCGCGACGAGCCTTGACGGTTTCGATGAAACTCTTGATACGGATGCCAACGGGGCCGCGGGCGTCACCTTCGTCCAGCTTGAGCATCAGCATTTCCTTGTTGGAATCGCGATGCATCATGCGCATCATTTCGTCGGTGAGGATGGAGTCATGGCCGCAACCGAAGCTTACGATCTGTGCCAGTTCCACGTTGGGATCCTTGGCGGCGATCATGGTAGCGCCGATCATGCGCAAGTGGAAGGTGTTCTTGATTTCTACGCGAGTAGAGCTGGGGATATCCTGGTCGTATACGCCGGGGAGAGATTCGGTAGTGAGTACCGGAATACCCATGGCGGTAAAGTGTGTGGCAATGTTGTGGTTAATGAGTGTGTCCATGTGGTACGGACGACCGGCGATCACCACGGCAAAGCTGTTCCTTGCGCGGACATCATCCAAAATCTTTTGTCCTTCTTCCAGGAGAGTGGTGCGGTAGTTGTTCAGGGCCTTTTCACCCTCGGTAACGGCCTTGTCCAAAATCTTCTTGTCCACACCCCAGTTTTCATGGAACCAGTCGATGGTCTGGGAACGGCGGAGCTTGGAGTTGAACCAGTGGAATACGGGCTGGTCCATGGGCACGTCGTAGTTACGCTGCGGATCGTCGGTGTTCTTGCAAACGTTGGGGTAGGCCTGAACTACGGGGCAAACCGCAGTAGCGTCGAACTTGGTGTGGTCGCTGGGAACGGCAACCATCATGGGGAAGAAGATGCGGTCCACCTTCTTTTCGATGAGGCTGAGCACATGACCATGAACAAGCTTTGCTGGGAAGCAAACCGTGTCGGAGGGCACGCTGTGGAGGCCTTGTTCGAACATCTTGTAGTCACTCTGGCGGCTAATTACCACGGTGTATCCGAGGCTGGTGAAGAAAGCCTTCCAGAAAGGCATGCTGGCCCAGAATTCCAATGCGCGAGGAATGCCGATGGTCTTCTGCGTGCCGTCAGCCTTAAGCTGAGGTTCCACCAACTTGGCCGGAGCGTAATCCTTTACCAGGAGTTGGTTGGTGCGCTTGATCATGTCGGGTACAGACAACATCTTCTTGTTGATTTCTGCGATCAAGGCCTTGGTCCTCGGATCGTTGGGGTCGGCGGTGACTTCGCCGCGTTCGCAGCGGTTGCCGGTGACGAAGCTCTGGCCATCGCTAAAGGTAACAATGGTGCGGGAGCAGTGGTTGGTGCAGTACTGGCACAGCTGGCCGGGCTTGTTGTCCCAGCTGAAGGTTCGCATGGCGTCGAGACCGATAAAGCTGGACTTTAAATCCGGGGTGGTCTTGCGCTTTTCTTCCATGAACTTCTTAGTGAGAAGAGCGATACCGATGGCTCCCATTTCACCCGGGCGTTCCGGTCGAATGGGCTTCAATCCTGTGTACTGTTCAAAGGCTCGGAGTACGGCGTTGTTCTTGAAGGTACCGCCCTGAACCACAACCTTCTTACCCAGAGTATTGAGGTTGCGGATACGGATCACCTTGGTGAACACGTTGTTGATGATAGAGCGGCAGATACCTGCGATAATGTCTTCGGGCTGCTTACCATCGCGCTGTTCGGTGATGATGGAGCTGTTCATGAACACGGTGCAGCGAGAACCCAGCTGAGACGGACTCTTGGCGTCGAATGCCATCTGGGCAATCTTTTCCATGGGGATGCCCAGGGAACGTGCATAGGTCTCGATAAAGGAACCGCAACCGGAGGAACAGGCTTCGTTCAGGATAATACCGGTAACCACACCGTCCTGTACGGAGATAGCCTTCATGTCCTGGCCGCCGATATCCAAAATGAAACTTACGTCGGGGCAGAGTTTCTGGGCGGCGTTGGCGTGTGCCACGGTTTCCACAGTGTGGTAGTCGGCATGGACTGCCTTGGCAAAGAGCTGTTCACCGTAACCGGTGGTACCTACACCCAGAATGTTCAGCTTGCAGCCATACTCTTCGTAACGGTCGGTGAGTTCGTTCAAGGCTCGCTTGAGCACGGCCAGGGGTTCGCCGTCGTTGCTGGCGTAGAAACCATCCACGATAGTGTCGTTTTCGTCCATGAGAACGAACTTGGTGGTGGTGGAGCCGGCGTCGATACCCAGGTACACGTTGAGCTCGGTACCGGAAGCGGGCTGGGGATAAATGTTGCTTGCCATCTTGTGGTCTGCAAGGAACTGCTGGTATTCAGCGTCGTCCTTGAAGAACAGGTCGGCTGCTGCCTTGGCCTTGTGTTCGGCCTGGCGAGTTTCGTTGAAGTGAACGAGGGAATCCAAGGAACCCTCTTCACGGTAGTAGCATTCCTGGTCGGCGAACATGGATCCGAGAGAAAGGGCCGCGCCCATAGCTACGAGTACTTCGGAATGTTCGGGGACGATAGCCTGTTCGTCGCTGATGCCAAGGCGTTCCTTGAAGGCGCGGACGAGGGTCGGGTTAAAGGTCAGAGGGCCACCTTCGAAAATCACAGGGGGCTTGATTTCCATGCCCTGGGCAAGACCGCCGATGGTCTGCTTTGCAATGGCGTGGAAGCTGGAAAGGGCGATGTCTTCCTTGGCGATACCGTTGTTCAGCATGGGCTGAATGTCGGTTTTGGCGAACACACCGCAACGACCGGAGATTTCGTAAACCTTCTGACCGCGCTTGGCGAAACCTTCGAAGGCTTCGGTCTTGATGCGCAGGAGTTCGGCCACCTGGTCGATGAAGGCACCGG
>JAZLKH010000015.1:0-2328 GCA_045597545.1 Fibrobacter sp. | reverse complement strand
GGTGGAACAGCCGGCCGCAGCCCCTAACGGCAAGACCGTTGCCGTAATCGGTGGTGGCCCTGCAGGCCTCTTTGCTGCAGAAGCATTGCGTCGCAAGGGTTACGCTGTAACCGTTTACGAAAAGAAGCCCAAGGTGGGCGGCCTTCTCCGTTACGGCATTCCCAACTGGAAACTGGAAAAGGAAATCATTGACCGTCGCGTGGCTCTTCTTGAAGCTGCCGGCATCAAGTTTGTCTGCAATTGCGAAATCGGCAAGGATATTTCTGCCGAATACATCCGTAAGAATTTTGATTACCTGTTCCTGGCCATCGGTACTCCCAACGCCCGCGACTTGAACATCCCTGGCCGCGATGCTGAAGGTATCTACCTCGCTTTGGATTTCTTGCACGGTTCCGACCCGCAAAATCCTGAAAAGTACAGCGCCAAGGGCAAGAAGGTCCTGATTATTGGCGGTGGCGACACCGGTAACGACTGCGTGGGTAAATCTCTGCGTGAAGGCTGCAAGAGCGTGCTCCAGGTGGAATTCATGCCCAAGCCTCCTGAAGAACGTTCCCCGTCTACTCCGTGGCCCGATTGGCCGTACATGCTGCGCACTAGCTACGCCCATCACGAAGGTGGTGAACGCCGCTGGAATGTGTCTTCCAAGCAGTTCATTGTGAAGGATGGCAAGGTTGCTGGCGTTGAAGCCGTGAAGGTTGAATGGGAAATGGCTCCCAACGGTCGCCCCATCAAGCCTAACGAAGTTCCCAATTCTACAGAAATCATCGACGCTGACTTGGTGGTTCTGGCGATGGGCTTCACCGGCGTTCCTGCCGATGGCATCGTGAAGGATCTGGGCCTTGAGCTGACGCCGCGTACCGCAATCATTCAGGATCCGTCCCGCAACATCTACGCTGTAGGTGACTGCGCTAACGGCGCTTCCCTGGTGGTTCGCGCCATGGCCGACGCAAAGGCAAAGGTGGCTAAGCTTTAATAGCTATGAGTATTGAGCTGTGAGTGATGAGCTAAAGTAAGGCGACTTCGTCGCAGTTAAAAAACTCAAAACTGATGGCTCAAAACTCAAGGCTGAAGGCTCCGGCTCACGGCAAAGACTGCGAAGTTGTGAGTATTGAGCTGCGAGCGATGAGCTAAAGTAAGGCGACTTCGTCGCGATTATAGAAGCTCAAAACTCAAGGCTGAAGGCTCATTACTGCGGCGAAGCCACAAAAAAGTTCCTTGTGTAACAACGGGCCGCTGGTGGGTAAAACCGCTGGCGGCCTTTTTTGCGCGATTTTGGACCGTCCATGTTGTTTTTGCATAAAATGTAAAACAAAACTCTTGTATTTACACAAATTGTAAAACCTTTCAAATCTTGAAATTCTGGAATAGGCGCAAGTCGCTGAAATTTTAACGAAATCGCCACTTTTACTGAAAATGTAAAAGTGGCATGTTTTTTGCTTTATTAGGGCGAAAATAAGGATTACAATTTATGTCTTTGAAATTTTCTAAGTGGACTGGCCTGGGTAACGACTTTGTTCTGGTAGAACCGGGCGAATCTTTCGATATGACTCTGGGCAAGGACCTGGAACAGCGCGTCATTGAACTTTGCGACCGTCGCTTCGGTATTGGTGCCGATGGTGTGGTTGTTGTGACTCCGCTTCGCGATTCCTCCGAATATGTGGTGGGCGAGAAGGATGTTCGCGCCGGCTTTGACTGGAGCGTTCCTGGTAACGGCACCGATTTTGAAATGCGCATTTTTAACGCCGATGGCTCTGAAGCTGCCATGTGCGGTAATGCTACCCGCTGCGTTGCCAAGTTTATTGTGAGCCGTGGCCTGGGAAAGGGTACGGCTTTTGTTTTGCACACCAAGAGCGGCTTGATCAAGCCTTCTATTCTCGGTTCCGCAGAATCCGCCGCAGACCTTGAAAAGATGCTGGTCTGCGTAGACATGGGCGCTCCCCGCGATTTCCTGGGAACAATCAAGCTCTCTGCCGACACTTTTGACTTTACCGGCGAAACGGTTTCCATGGGCAATCCCCACACCGTGATTTTTGTTGACGATATTGAAAAGATCCAGCTGGAACGCTGGGGCAACATTCTGGAACACGACGCTCAGTTCCCGGATCGCTGCAACATTGAATTTGCTCAGGTGGTGGAACCCGGCAAGATCCGTATGCGCGTGTGGGAACGCGGCTGTGGCGTGACCATGGCTTGCGGCACCGGCAGTTGCGCCACTTTGGTGGCAGCCCAGCGCACAAACCGCGTAGGCCTTGAATCCGATGTGATACTGGATGGCGGAACCCTCCACATCAAGCACGAAGAAGGCGGCTCCGTCCTTATGACCGGCCC
>JAZLKH010000014.1:0-25109 GCA_045597545.1 Fibrobacter sp. | reverse complement strand
TGCGAAAGCAGTTCCCCGTAGGCAGCGCCGGCATGTTCAGCTGCGTACCGGACCTGCTGAAATTCGTTCAAATGGTCTTGAACGACGGCGTGGACGTAAACGTCCCAGACGCATGCGGCGACACACACCGCATCGCGCCGGCTGGCATCCTCAAGATGGTCAGCCAGAACGCCTTTCTGCTCCCCGCCTACAAGGACTGCCCCGCCGCCGCCCACGGTGACTGCACCGGCCTCGGCTGGGAACTGAACGCCGCCAAGTTCATGGGCGGCAAGGTCTCCCCCAGGACCTTCGGCAAGACGGGCTTTACCGGGGCAAGCATCGTGGCCGACCCCGACAAGGGCGCCGCCGTGGTGCTGCTGTCCAACTTCACCTACCCCCATCGCGAAGCCAACGCCGACCGCATCCACGCCTTCCGCGCAAAACTCGCCGACATCTTCTTCGACATGGTGTAAAGCCGCCACGCCCCTTATGCAAAAATCCCCGCAAAACCGCGGGGACTTAAACTAGTTGCAGCAAGCTACACTGCGCGAGCTATTTTGAACGGGCGCCAAAACTACTTCTTTGCGCGGGCCATCATTTCCTTGCGCTGCTCCTCGGCAAGGAGGCGGGCCATTTCAAGGCGGCTGTCTTCCTTTTCCTTGCGCTTGGTCTCTTCCTTGCAGTTTACGCACTTGGTCGCAGTGGGCACCGCCATCAGGCGGGCCTTGGGAATCAGCTGGCCGCAGACCTTGCAAACGCCAAAGGTGCCCTTCTTGATGCGCTTGAGGGCCTCTTCCAGGTAAACCAGGTACTTGCCTTCGCGGGCAGCCAGGGAGAAGTTGGTTTCAAGGGCGTTGTAGTCGGTGGCGAGATCCGCACTGTTGGCCTCGCCGCCTTCGCCAGCCTGCACCTGGCTCTTGAAAGTTTCAGCCTTGTCGGACTCGCTCTGGGCAGTTACCAGTTCGCGGCGTTTTTCGATCAGCATTTCTTCGAAAAACTTAAGGTCAGCGTCGCTCATTTTCACAGGTTTCTTTTCAGCCATGGTAAACTCCTTGGTTGCGAGTGGCTCTATCTTATATCAACAGAGTGAAATTATCTTTTTTTTAGCTAAACGGACAAACTTTTTAGAAAATATCGATATTAAGTCTGATTCCGTGCTGCTTTATATGGCTAATTAAAGCATCGGTGTCAAGGATGATTTTATCAACTTCCTTGCCAAAGGGGCTGTCGGCGTTCAATATCAGGCCCGCCGTGTTGTCGTCCTGGGAAAGTTTCACCGTAAGGTTCGCCCCCTGCTCCTTCAGTTCGTTCAATTTCAGCAACAGGGAATCCACGCGGGCGAGCATGGCCTGCACCTCGTCGACCTTGGGGCCCGCCTTGTCCGCAACCCCCTCCAAGGTGGACTTCACCTTGTTCAGGGCGCCGTCCAGGTCACCCAGGAGCTTTTCCACGTCGCCCATCCAGGACTGCACATCGGACTTGCCCACGTTCACAAGATTCTTGCCCTTCTTGATGACCCGCTGGATACGCTTGCCCGATTCACCCACCGTAATGGAGTCCACAAAGGCCTTCAGGGTGTCCTTGATCTCGCCAACGTCCTCCAGGGCCGCAGCCAGGGCCAGGGCCACGCCGGTGGTCCCCTCGTCGTAATGGCCCACCACGGTATCTCCCTCCTGGACCAGCTGCCTGCCGTCACCCGTAAGGATGCACATTTCGCGCTCGCCCATAAGGCCGGAGTTGATGAGGCGGAATTCGGAATTCACCGGGATATCGGTGCCCACAAGAACCCTGGCGGTCACATACACGGCGTCGTCGGTGAGCTCCACCTTGGCGATTTCACCCCTGGAAATGCCACGGACCTCCACACGGTTCCCCGGCGAAAGGGTGCCGATGGCATCGTAGGACACCACAAAGGTGTATTTCTTAAAATGGGGACTTGCCGGATGAAAGTAGTACCAGGCGCAGCAACAGCCGAACACGAGCGCCGCAAAGACAATCGACGGAATCAAGTTGCTTTTGATGAGCCTGACAAAACTATTCATAGTAGGACCAATTCTGGGAGTCAAAATCTAATAAATCGTCGACGTACTCGCCCTTGGCCTTGGCCTTAATCTTCTGCATTAGAGCCCTGTTGAACTCTTCCGCCACGTTCTGTCCGTTCATCTTCATCAAGGCGTTCATTGCAATGACCTCGGAAATCACGGTCAGGTTCTTGCCCGGAGCCACGGGAATGACGATCTTGGGAATCTTGACGCCCATGATGACCTCTTCCTGCTCGTTGAGGCCGGTTCTGTCATAGGAGCCATCCTGGCGCCACTGCTGCAGTTCCACGATGGTCTCGATCTTTTTCTGCTTGCGGATGGCGTGGATACCGAACATGGAGCGGATATCCAGGATGCCCACGCCGCGAATTTCCATGTGATGCTTGATCAGCGGATCGGGCCTGCCGATAATGGACTTGCCCACGTGGCTGATGTGGACCACGTCGTCGGCCACCATGCGGTGTCCGCTTTCCACAAGATCCAGTACACATTCGGACTTGCCCACGTTGCTGTCGCCGATGTAGAGCATGCCGATACCGTAGACATCCACCAGGCTCCCGTGGATAACGGCATGGGGAGCAAAGAACTCCTCCAAAATACGCTGGGAGAGCTTGATGAACTCAAAGGTGTGCAGCGTGGTGGAGAACAGGGGAATGCCAAGCCTTGCGCACATGTCGCACAGTTCCTTATGGGGCTGCTGGGCATGGGTCACCACCCACATGGGCGCCTTGAATACAGACAAATTTCCAAAGACCTTCTCGCGGCCATCGGAACCTATGGACTCGAGGAAGTTCCATTCGGTATGTCCCACCACCTGAATCTGCTGGGAACTGTAAACCTTGGTGTAGCCCGCCATGGCAAGGCCAGGGCGGTGAATGCCACTTTCCGCAATCAGGGAATCCATGCAGGAATCCGCCGAGTGGCACTGCATTTGCAAATCTTTTCCGTAACGACAAAAAAAGTCCCGCACGGGGAGGTGTTCCCTGTGCAGGATCTTGATGTCCTTCAATCGAGACTCAGCCACGACTTCCGCCTAAACTAGGTAAGGTCAGAAACCGGCTGGGCGCGGTGGTCGTTCTGCTTTTCGTTAGCCTTCTTCAGCTGGGTCTTGATGCGTTCGAGAGCCACGTCAACAGCCTTGCCCATGTTCTCTTCGTCAGCGGAGGCTACGACCTGGGAACCGGTGATGTTCACGGTGATTTCGCAGTGGCGCTGATGTTCCACTTCATGGTCCAATACGACGGAGGCGCTGGTGATGTTCGGGTAGAACTTGGCGAGCTTATCCATTTCTTCCTGGATACGATCCTGAAGACCAGCAGAAGCGTTAAAATGACGAGCAGAAAACTGAATATCCATAGTAAAATCCTCCGTAGAAAAAAGTTAAAGTCCGCAGGGCTTTCCGCCCTACGTTTAGAGTATATACATCTTTTTTCGAGGAAAGGCCAAATTATTTTGGAATTTTTTTTCGAAGGGTATTCCAACTTGGAATGATGGGCGGGGAAGGCAAAAAGATGTAGTTCGGGCGGTTATTTGAGCGGTTACCGTTTTCTCTGGCTTGCGGTGAGGATATGCAGGGAGTTCTCGCGGTACTTGGCCACGGTGCGGCGAGCCACCTTGATTCCCTGTTCCGCAAGCTTGTCCGAAATGGCCTGGTCGGAGAGAGGCTTCTTCTTGTTCTCCTCGTCAATCATCTTCTTGATGGCGTCGAGAATCTGGGCGGAGCCCACCTCCTCGGCATCCGGGGAATCCCCCTGCTTTACGCCAGAGGTAAAGAACCTCTTGAGCTCGTAGATGCCGTAGGCCGTATCCACGAACTTTCCGTTGGTGACTCGGTTCACGGTACTCACGTCCAAATCCAGATCGGTAGCGATGTCCTGCAGCACCATGGGTTTCAGGAAAGCGGGTCCCTGGACAAAGAACTCCTTCTGGCGTTTCAGAATGGCGCGCATCACTCTCTCCATGGTACTGTAGCGACCATCCACCGCCTTCATAAAGTCCATGGCCTTCGCCAGGTGGGACTTCACAAAGTCGCGATCCGACTTGGAGGCGTTCTTGTCGTCGAGAATGGACTTGTAGGTCTGATTGATGCGCAGTCGCTTCTGGTAGGGGGAACGGGTCACCTCCACCTCGTACTTGCCACGCTTCTCCACAATCTTCATGTCGGCGGCAATGGTCTGCACACGGGCATTGGACAGCTGAAAACCAGGATGGGGGTTGAGCTTTGCAAAACCGGCCACGGCCTTCTGTACCTCCTCGGTGGAAGCGCCCAGCGCCTTGCCTATCTTTGCATACCGTAACGACAGCAGGTCCTCGTAGCAGTTTTCCAGAATGCGAATGGCCAGAGTCGAAAATCCGGGAATGCCGTAAGCCTGAATCAGGAAACACTCCCGCTGGTCGCGAGCGCCAATGCCCCTGGGATTAAATCCCTGCAGCACATGAACCGCCTCGCGAACGGGAACACTGCACTTCTCCAGCGCCACCTCGCCGCGGAGCATAGCCTCCACCTCGTTTACGTAGGCGTCCGCAGACAGGTTCACCGGGGCATGCATCGGGTCCGCCCCCTGCAGGAATCCCTCTTCGCTTACAGAGTCGATCAGGTACTCCACCAGCTTGCGGAACCGGCTCTCGGAACATCCGCTGGACGCCAGCTGCTCCAGAAGCTCCCTGGTTCCAGACCACAGGAGCAACTGGTCTCGGAGCTGGTCCTGCAAACTCTTGCCTTCATCCTTGATGGGGCGGTCCCATTCGTCGTCGGAGTCCGCAGAAGGGGCGTTCAGGTCCTTGAAGGGAGCGTCCTCGTTGGAACTGCCATCCTTCAGGTAGCGTTCGTAATCCAGGTTCCCCTCGTTGGGGTCGTCCAGCATGCCGCGGTCCACCATGGCGCTGTCTTCCAGGGAACTGTTTTCAAAGTTGTCGTCGGGATCGTAGTCGGAATCGGCGTCGCTCGCCATTTCACCGGGCTGCAGCAATTCCTCGTCGCGAACTTCCCGCTCCTCATCGGGAACGCTGTCATCCAGCTCCAGAAGGGGATTGGCCTCCACCTCCTCCTTGATGGCCATATCCAGTTCAAGGGTTGTCTTCTGCAGGATGTTCACAGACTGCAAAAGCTGGGGAGACAATGTCTGCTCCAGCCTTTGACTTGTGCCTAGATTCATTCCTATATCCATAACACTCCTTAAAATTAATCCAGCCTAAAGCTGTCGCCCAGGTAGATGCGGCGGGCCTCGGGGTCGTTGGCCAGGTATTCCGAGGATCCCTCGGTCAGCACCTGGCTCTTGTACATGATATAGGCGCGGTCCGTAATGGAAAGGGTCTCGCGCACGTTGTGGTCCGTAATCAGCACACCCATGCCCCTGTCCTTAAGGCCCGAGATAATGGACTGGATGTCGGCCACGGCAATGGGGTCGATGCCCGCGAAGGGTTCATCCAGAAGCAAGAAGGAAGGGTCGCTTGCCAGGGCACGGGCAATTTCCAGGCGGCGGCGTTCGCCACCGGAGCAGCTCATGGACTTCGTCTTTCGAATATGGGTGATCTTGAACTCTTCCAAAAGCTCCTCGAGACGACGCTTTCGCTGGGCGCGCTTCATGTCCTGGGTCTCGAGGATCGCCATGATGTTGTCCTCTACGCTCAGCTTGCGAAAGATGGAGGCCTCCTGCGGAAGGTAGCCGATCCCCAGTCGTGCGCGCTTGTACATGGGCTTGTCCGTCATCTCGATATCATCCAGAAAGATGTGCCCGGACTCCGGACGAACCATGCCCACAATCATGTAGAACGAGGTGGTCTTGCCCGCGCCATTGGGGCCAAGCAGTCCAACAATCTCGCCCTGGGAAACGCGAATGGAAACATCGCTCACCACCTGGCGTCCCCCGTAAACCTTACGGAGCTTCTCGGTGCGTATGGTGCTGACTAGGTTCTTCAATGCTTTTCCTCCGCTGCTTTGGACGGTTCCTTGTTTTTTTCAGATTCCTTCTTCTCGCGAATCAGCTGCCTGGTTCTGACTAGGCTGTTCTTGATCCGCTTGGGCGCTTCCTGCGAAGCCTTGTCCGCAGCACTTTTCGCCGCCGGTGTCTTGCCGTCGGGCTTTTTCGGCGAAACCAGAAGCTGATCTTCATTAGCTATATCGAGTTTCACGCCCGCTTTTGTCAAGGAATCCCTTTCGGCGGCTTCCCTGGCCTCCTTGTTGCGGCGTTCCTTTTCCAGGTCGACGTAACGGCCGCTGGCCATGGCGGAATTGCCCAAAAGGCGAAGCGACTTCACGGCGTTCTTCTGGGCATCGAACAAAATGTGAATGGTGTCACCCGTCGCCTCGTTCCTACCCGACACGGAGCGATCCTTCTTCACGTAAAAGTAGGTACTCTGGGCCTTGCCCGAAACAATGGCGCGGTCCATCTTTCCCTGCTTAAAGTACATGTCCAGGCGGTTGCCGTCCATCAGGTTCCTATAGTCCTCGAGGTCCGTCTCGTAAAAGAATCCGCGGGCGTTCAGGTTCACGTAGAGGCGTTCGATCTTGTTGCCGTCGAACTCCGCGTAAAGGGTGTCGCCAAAGGCCTCGGTCACACTCCCCGGCGCATTCCTCCTAGGCTCCTCCTGCTGGATGCCGTGGGCGTTGCGAATCACAAGGGCGGACTTCAGGGACTTTCCCGTAGAGTCCAGAACCAAGAAGATGGAGTCGCCGGTCAGGTGGTAATTCTTGAGGTCGCAGGTGGGGTTCCCCTTCATGGAGAGCCAGTTGTTCTTGCGGTCAAAGTAGCCCGTATCGCAAGTGACCACCATGTCCTTCTGGGTAAGCTTCACGTGGTCGAAGGCCTCCGCAAAGTCGTTCTTGCGGCTGTAGGACATGCGGTCGGCGTAAATGTCCATGTCCTTGTGACTAAGCCTTACGTTACCCGTGGCCTCCGCAAAGTCCTCCTTGCGATCATAGGTCATGTGGTCTCCCGAGATGGTCACTTCCTTCTGGGTGATCTTCACCTGCTCATCGCCCTTGGCAAAGGCGTTCTTCTTGTCGTAAACGATGTGCTTGGCCACCACCGTGATGGTGTCTTCGCCGCCCTCCTTGTTTTTTTCAAACTGGTAGAGACGGGGCCTGTCGGGCATGTTCAGGATCTCATTTTCACGATCGTATACCAGGTGGTCGCCGGTAAAGTAGTAGGTATGGGCGGAGTCGCCGGCATGCACATCGCCGCTGGCCGTTGCAAGTCCCTGCTTTTTCTGATAGACGCCATTCTGAGCGTCGATGTAGCCCGACGGATGGGTGAACAGGAATCCGCCGACGCACCTGATTACCTCGGTGTCCTTGGTCCAAAAGGCGCGCTGGGTCTTGAGCTGTATGCTGTCATGGACGAAGTGTACACGGCCATGGAGCAAAAGCGTCCCCTGCTTGCGGGCGACAGCCAGGCTGTCGGCGTGTTTCATCACCAAGGGCGACGTCTGCGACAGGGCCGCGGCAGGCAGCAGCAAAGGCAAAAGCAGCAGGACAAGCCAGCGAATCACTGGGCCTCCTTAAGCTTAGCGGATGCGCGCTTGGTGCGATTCAGGATACCGTTGATTCTCTTGAGATTTTCCTTGCCGGCGATGGAATCGCGCCTGGAATTATCGTCGTCAACGGGGACGGCTCTCGGAGGCGCCACCCCATTTATCGGGGCAGACTTTGCTGTGGAGCCTTTTGCGGAAGTCTCGGACCTAGCATTTTTTTCTGACTTTCCCGAATTCTCGCCTTCCTCTTTTTCCTTGCGCTTTTTCTCGTCCCTGGCATCGGTGCTGTCACGATTTTCAAGGGCCACGGCCTCCTTCTTGTCCTCTTCCTTGAGGCGTTTTGCCGCATCCTGGAAAATGCCCGTCACATCGGCGAGGATTCTCCAGTTATCCATGTGGGCGTCGCTGACAAAGCCCTTGCCCTGCAGCACGTCACCATCCTCACTCACCACGCGGACATAGCTCTCGGTCTGCACCAGGTTATCCCTCTTGTTCCACAGCAGGGAATCGGAACGTACCGAGGCCCCCTTTGGCGTAAGGGCGTAGACATGACCGTAGGCGTACACGTAAGAGAACTTCATATCCATGCGACCGGAGTCAGCCCTCAAGAAGGCCGTCCGTTCTCCAAGGGAGTCGTAGATATCCACAAGCACAGGCTTCACCAGGACCAGGTCCTTGTTTCCCCATCGCTCCAAGTAGGCAGTTTTCAACTTCCAGGCCAAAACACCCTTGTCGTAACTATCCAGCAGGGTGGTGTCGGTAAAGAGCATTTCAGGACGTTCCACCTGAATCCAGGGCTTATCCTCCTCGATTTCTTCGCAGGCGGTAAAGAAAAAGACCACAAAAAGCAGGCACAGCAAGGCCAGCGGCGAACGTGCCACCCATCCCAAAAAAGTTCTTTGCAAAAAACGTGCCATATCTACAATGTACAAAAAAAAAATGCCCCAAAAAGGAGCATTTTTTTGCAATTACGGGCAAATCAGCTAAATTTCTTACTTGGCCTTGGCTTCGGCCAGTTCTTCTTCGAGCTTACGGGTAAGGCCGGCCTGCTTGTCGCAGACGTTTTTCAGGTTGTCGATTTCCACATCCTTCTTGGCCACTTCATCCTTGAGGTCTTCGCACTGGGCGGCGTATGTCTGCTCGGATTCAATGCGGCTGTTCAATTCCTTGCGTAGGCTGTCTACGGAGCAGCGGAGGGTTTCAACGGCGTTTTCGGCGTCCTTGAGGGCGGGGCTCGCGTTGTCACCATCGGCAGAATCGGCCTTGCAGGGGCAAGAAATATTGAACTTCTTGGCGGCGGCCAAGGCGGCAACTGCGCCAAGGGCAAGGCCTGCGATAAAGCTGGAACTCTTCATTTTAAAACTCCTCTTAAAAATCTTTCGGCTATAATATCGCTTATCTACAGGCAAAAGTCAAGAGGATTTTACTATCCGCCTATTTTCCCGTCATTTCGTCAAACGGTACCATTTTCAAGAGCCGAAACGATAAAAACGCAAAAATAGTGTACCAAACGGCATATTTTTCTTACCTTGGTACACCAAAATTTACTTTATATGTACAAAACAACTCTAAAAAGTGTTCTTTCCATTTAAAACACAGGCCAGTCATGGCACAAACCATCAATTTTCGGGTCTTTTGGTACACCAAACGACCTTCCCGGGTCACAAAATTCGTCCATTTCCGATAACTTGTTTACGATTTAGTGTACCAAACGCGATACAGACGCCCCTTTGGTACGCCAAATTGCAAAAATCGACTTAGCTGACAACACTGCACAAGGAAAACCCACCTCAAAACGAAAAAACCCCGAGCCTTTCGACTCGGGGCTTTTCAGCGGGAAGAGCGAGATTCGAACTCGCGATAGGATTAAGTCCTATACGTCCTTAGCAGGGACGCGCCTTCGGCCAGCTCGGCCATCTTCCCATCTTGGGGACCCTAATTTTACATAAATTCCGCCCATTTTTCAAGGGGAACCTGAAATATTTCATTAAAAATGCCGCAATCCACCCAAAATTTTTACATGGCGAGGCCCTAAAATTCAAAAATTCTAAATTTAACCGAGGGAATCCATAAATATGACGCGTCTACTTTCCAAACTTTTCAAAATCGTAGCGGCATTTATCCTGGTCGGGATCATCTGCTGCATTCCAGTCTACATCCTAGTGTTCAAGGTCCTGCCCGAGAAGGATCCCGACAACCAGTTCAACCGCAAGACCATTCTGCAGGTCCTCTCCGGTGAAACCCGCGTCTACTACAACGATGGCGAGGAGCTGCTGGGCGCCTTCTTCGATGCCAACCACCGCCTCTACGTACCCTACGGCGACATACCCAAGAACATCGTAAACGCCCTGATCGCCGCCGAGGACGCCGGCTTCTGGCACCACGAGGGTTTCAGCATCTACGGCTTTACCCGCGCCATGGTTTCTAACATCAGGAGTGGCCACATGCGCCAGGGCGGTTCCACGCTGACCCAGCAGACCGTAAAGAACATCTTTGGCCGCGAGGAGCGATCCATCAAGGAAAAGGGCAAGGAACTCATCAACGCCCTGCGCATGGAAAAGCACTTCAGCAAGGAAGACATCCTGGAATTCTACCTGAATCAGTTCCACGTCTCCGGTACCGGCAAGGGTGTAGCCATCGCCGCCCAGTACTTCTTCAACAAGGAGCTGAAGGACCTGACCCTTGCCGAATGCGCCTTTATCGCAGGCTCCGTGAAAGGCCCCTTCAACTACGATCCGTTCATCCAGCGCAGTACCGAGCGTCGCGAACGGGCCATCGTCCGCGGCCAGGAGCGCTTACGCTACGTGCTTGGCCGCATGGTCGAAGAGGAGTACATCTCCCAGGAGGACATGGACGAGGCCCTGGAAACACCCCTGGAATTCAACCATGGAAACTTCCGATTCTCCATGAGCACCATCCTGGAACGCATCGAAGAAAACCTGGACAACGACTACTTCAAGGCAGCCTTCGAAAAGGAAGGCATCGACGACTGGCGCAAGGCCCAGCTCACCATCACCTCTACCTTGGATGCAAAGTCCCAGGACGCGGCAAAGCGCGCCCTGCAGACCAACATCAGTAACCTGCAGATGCAGCTGGGGGGCTTTGTGCTGCCCCGATCCCAGTTTGCCAACAAGGCCCAGAGCGCACGCAAGGGCGACTACCTCTACGGAGCCGTTGATAGCGTCTTTACAGACGAACAGGGCAAGCTAAGATCCCTTACGCTAAGCTTCGGACAGCTCAAGGGAATCGTCACCGAGTCCGCCTTCAAGGACTTCGCCGTCAAGGCCAGCGGCGATTCAAAGAAACCCGCCGACATCAACAAGATTCTCGGAAGTCAGCTCAAGAAGGGCGCCATCCTCCTGGTAAGCATCCTGGACGAAAAGAAAATCGACGGATTCGCCCCGTGTCAAATCGAAACGGAACCCGTGCTCCAAGGCGGCCTCTTCGCCCTCCTGAACGGAAACGTCATCGCCTCCCAGGGCGGATTCCACAACGCCGGATTTGACCGCAATTTCAAGGCCATTCGTCAGCTGGGCTCCAGCTGGAAACCCCTACTTTACGCACTCGCCCTTCAGCACCACTGGAACTACCTGGACCCCCTGGAAAACGACTTCAACGTGTTCCAGTACGTAAACCAGTTCTACTTCCCCCGCCCCGACCACAAGAACAAGGGCGACGTGGTGAGCATCGCCTGGGCCACCACACGTTCCGAGAACATCGCCAGCATCTGGCTTCTGGAACACCTGCTGGACAAGCTTAGTAACGACGAGTTCGCCGAGGTGGCAGCCCAGAACGGTTACGCCCGCAATGCCGACGAGGAATACAAGGCATACTTCGCAAGACTCCGCGACAAGTACGGCCTCACCATGAAGGAAGAGGTCAAGAAGGAAATCGAGTTCACCAAGGCGCGAGACGCCCTGGCTGAAATGCTCAGGAGCGAGGGACGCGAAAGCGCAGCCCGCGCCCTTTCCAACATGCGCTACGGCACCTACAATGACGTTGCCATAAAACAGGCCAAGAAGGATGCCCAGATTATCAAGTTCATCAACCACAACTACAAGAACTACTCCGAAATTCTACGAGGCCGCGAGGCCATGAGGCTTGACCCGGACGTGGCGGCAACCCTCCCTCCCGACGAAACCTTCAGGCTCTTCGACAACTTCACCATGGCCGACATGAAGCGGCTGAACCTGATGATCGAGCCCGTGGATGACGCCGCCGACTACCTGGACGCAGACCACGTACGCAACTGGCCCGACTTTAGACGTTCCCTCTCCATGGCAGAATACGCACGCTTCGCCAAGGAAATCGGCATTCACCAGAAACTGCAGAAAGTATTCAGCATGCCCCTGGGCGTAAACGAAATCACCCTGGCCGAAATTTCCACCGCCTACCAGACGCTGCTCACCGGAAAGGTGTTCAAGTGCAAGGACGGCGACTGGACCGAGCCCTGCCTCATCAAGGAAATCAAGAACCGCGACGGCAAGGTCATCTTTAGGAACAAGGTAGAGAGCAAGGTGGTCCTGGACGACACCGTCACCACCCAGATGGCCGCCATGCTCCACTCCGTATTCGTAAACGGTACCGCCCGCAGCCAGTACAGCAATATGACGGTCACATCGCCGGACAATGCGGTAACCTTACGTTACCCCACTTTCGGCAAGACCGGCACCACCAACGACTACCGTAACGTGGCCTTCATGGGAGCACTCCCCACCTACGCCGAAAGCAAGAGCAGCCTTGTCACCGATTCCGTCATCGCCATCGGAAGTTACGTTGGCTTCGACGACAACAAGCCGCTGAAATCCGGGCGCACCCGTATCGCAGGCGCCAGCGGCGGTCTTCCCCAGTGGGCGGCCTTTGCCAAGGAAGAAATCGAAATCCTCGGAATTCCCAAGAAGATTGACTTCCTGGACATTTCCATGCTGGCCGCAGGTGAAGTGCCGCTGCACCTTTCCAACGAACGCGGCCAGCTGACCGTGGACCCGATGACGGGACTTGCCATGGCGGGCGCCAGCAGCGAACAGGGACGCCCCCTGCCGTGGCTTGACGTACCCGGCTTCACCCCGCAGCAGGTACAGGAAATTGCCGCCGAGTCCGCAGCGGAAAGCGGCATCATGATCAGCCTGCCCATGCCAAGCGCCGCCGCCGAAAATGCAAACTCCGCGGGAAATGCCGTCCCTGCAGAAAACCCTGAGCCCGCGGCAAGTTCCGCCACAAACGCCGAAGGCGAGTCAGCAAGAAATGCAGCATCCACAGCCGCGGACACCGAAAGTGCAGCCCCTGCAGAAGGCTCCGTAACCGCAACGCAAGCAGTTCAGCAGCAAGCTCCGACAAATCAGCAAGCAGCTCCGCAAGCCCCGGAAACCCCAGCGGCAACGGCTCCGGCTACAGCACTCGCAGCAGAGCCCGCTCCCGCACCGACAGCAACCGAGCCCCCCAAGGCAGCCGCCATGCCCAAGGACGACGACTGGGATTTGCCCACGGAATTCAACAGCAAGAACGCCTTCGTGCCTATCGAAGCCGAATAGCCAGGAGCGCCAATGAACCGCAGAAAATCTCTTTTCACAGCTCGCGCCACAGCTCCCATCGCCTTGACGTTGATGGGGGCAGCCCTTTCGCTCAGCGCCTGTGCCACAGCACCCGCGCCCGCAACCGAAGTTTCCGCAGCTGATTCCCCAGCTACCGAGGCGGTCCCATCCCAGACTACGGACCAGGCCACAGTCCAGAGCGCGGCCCCGGTTGCCGAAGGTTCCGCAACCGCAGCAGTTCCTGCAACGGCTCCTGCGACAGTTACCGAGACCGCAAGCACGGCCGAAGCAGCGCAGATTACCGCATCCAGCTCCAGCACGGCAACAGCAAATTCCAGCGAAGGCCCCTCCAGCTCGGCAAGCGCGTCTGCCGAAGCGGCCTCAGGCGCTGCCGTCAAGGGCGTTGCCCAGGCGACACTTCCCGACTCCGGCGTAAGCGCCGCCGACTCCGCAAAGCCCGTTGACCCCTACCAGATATTCCCCGCCCTGGTATCCGACGTGTTCACCCACGCCGATTCCCTTTACAGGCAGGGCCTCGTAGATTCCGCAGTCACCTACCTGCAGCGATTCCGCGTGCTAAAGCCCCTGTGGAGCGAATGGGAAAATCGAGCCGACTCCCTGCTCAACGAGTTTGGAATGAGTAACGCCGAACGAGCCAAGCAGTACGAGCCCCTGGTCCTTGAGATCCAGAACATGAACCGCGTAAGCGCCGCCTACAGCCTGGTAGCCGCCAGCGCCGACAGCCTCATCGCCCTTGCCCCCGGCGACTCCCTCGTAAACTTCGCCGTGGCACAGAAGCAAGTCGCCTACAAGAACACCCTGGCCAAGTCCCTCAAGGAAAAGACGCAGATTCTCGCCCTGGCCGAAGCCAAGGCCCAGTTCGACGAAGCGCTTAAGCAGGCCGCAGAATTCCAGATGCGCTACCGGGACTTCGAGCAGGAGCTCCAGATCGAAAAGATGATCGCCTACATCGAAAAGCTGAAGAACGACATCAGCGCAGAAGACCAGAAGTACTGGGAATCAAACGACCCCGCCAAGGCCCTTGCGCAGGTTGACGACCTCATCGCCAAGAAGGATTTCAAAAAGGCGAAGACCCTGGTCGAAAAGCTGAGCGCGAGCAAGCTCCGCGTCGAAGCCGCGCAAAAGTACCAGCAGCTGGCCGAAGCCTACTGCAACATCAAGCGCAAGGACGCCTCCCAGCTTTACGCCAAGAGCAGCAAGCAGAAGGATTCCGCCAAGAAAAAGCAACTTCTCCAGGAAGCTATCGGCGCCCTCAACAGTTGCAGCGACAACTTCCCCAGCTACGAAAAGATCAAGACCGTTACAGACAACATCATCTTCCTGAAAACGGAACTGGACCGTTAGCCGTGAGCGACATCCTTGCAAGTAGCGAAGCCTGGCAATACCTGCAGTACCCGGCCTTCTTTTTGCTGGGTGCAGTAGTCAGCCTCATCAACAGCATCGCCGGCGGTGGAAGCACCCTGAGCCTGCCCATCATGATCTTTTTGGGAATGCCGCCAACAGTCGCCAACGGGACAAACCGAATCGGCCTCATCATCGGTAACCTGAGCTCCGTACACAACCTGGCAAAGCACGGCTACCTGAACAAGAAGATTTTCCTTCAGTTGTTTGTACCGTCCCTTGTGGGCGCCATCATCGGCGTGTGCTTTCTGGTGCGAATCGGCGACAAGGCGTTCCAGGCCATTCTTGCAGGGGTGATCTGCCTTGTGGTGGTCATGAGCAGACTTCGCAAGGACATCCTGGGCAAGCCTCCGGCAACGCCACCCGAAAAGCTCACCGTAGGGGGCGCCATCGGATTCGCCCTGGTATCCATCTACGGCTGCATCGTGCAGGTGGGCGTAGGCTTCGTACAAATTTTCAGCCTTACGCGATACACGGGCTTGGACCCCATCCACGTAAACGCCCTCAAGAACTCCCTCACCACCATCTTCCTCGTCATCAGCACCATCGTGCTAGGCATTGCAGGCAAGATCCTTTGGCCCATCGCCATCGTGATGGCCGCGGGGGCGTGGCTCGGGGGCTACCTGGGCAGTTCCCTGCAGCGCAAGAAGGGCAACAAGTTCGTGGAGAACTTCATCAGCGTCTGCAGTGTCGCCATGGCGGTCTACCTGGCCGTGGACCTGATTATCCACTAGGACGCGAAAACGGCCCCGCCAAGCTCCGGCGAATTGTAAAATTTTTTGAAACCTTAAATTTTCGCAATCATAAGATTACACACCAGTCACATGCAAATTTTTAAAAGTCTGTTTCATGATTCCAAAAACAGACTTACAGATCGCATTCGACAAGATTCTCGGTGAACAGTTCCGCGTCATCCGCAAGGAGCGTCACCTTAGCCAAGAAGACATGGGCAAGATCCTCAGCATCCACCGCCAGCAATACGGCAAGCTGGAATGCGGAAAGACGACACCCATCGTCTACACCCTGTATTCCATGCTCAAGGCCCTGAACGTTGACATCATCCAATTCATGGACACGGTCGTAGCGGAATTCGAAGCCAGCACCAACAAGGCAAAGATTGCCGCCGACCAGAAAGCAGCCAAGGAATACTTTAAGAATGTCAAAAAGAAGCGCGCCCAGAAGAACATCGACTAGGACTTCGAGTCGCCCCCAACCTTCGAATCGTCCTTTGACAAGCAACCGCCATGCACTCCCCTTCCGCGTTGCGCCCTTGCGGCGCGCTTCCTAGCCGCGGCTAGAGTCTCCCCGAGCCCGGCCATCAGCTGTGCGGTCAGCGCCTCGTCCCCAGAGGCAAGCAGTTCCTTCTGCTCACGGGGCAGTTTCTTGATGCGCGCCTCAAGGCGGAGCGCCTCCTCCTTGCCCTCCAGTTCAAATTTCCGCAGCACACACTGCGGCGGAAAGGCCTTGGTGAACTTGGCTCCCTTGCCCAAAACATGCTGCTGGAAACGCGTCTCGACATCCACGGCATAACCCGTGTAAATGCGGTTCCCCTTACAGCGAAGCATGTAGACATAGTGGGGCATTGCGGAGAGGAGAAAGGTTATAGGTTATAGGATAAAGGATAAAGGTGAAAGGTGAAAGAAAAAAGGTTAAAGATATTTCTTTACACTTTAACCTTTCCGCTTTACACTATTTTACGCTTTAACCTTTAAGCTTTTCGCTAATGATGGCCCTCGGCAGGTTCGTCCTTGCCTGGCTTGGATACCACGCTCATGTAGATGGTGCCAAGGATTGCGGCGCTGAAGCTGCCCAGCAAGATGCCAAGCTTTGCGGAATCCTGACGTTCACCGACATCGAATGCAAGACTTGCCACAAACAGGGCCATGGTAAAGCCGATACCGGCCAGCATGCCACCACCCCACAACACCTTCCAGCTGTAGCTGGGCTGCTTGGAGATGCCGATCTTGACGGAGAGCAGGCTGAACAGGAAAATGCCGATGGGCTTACCGAAGATAAGGGCAAGGGCCACGGCACCCATCACGGACACTTCCAGACCGCCCAGCTTGACTTCCACACCGGCGTTGGAAAGGGCGAAGAGCGGCATGATAAAGAAGTTCACCCAGGGCGCAAGAGCCTTGTACAGACGTTCCTGCATAGAGATGCTTTCGCTGGAAGCCTTCTTGAGAAGAGAGAACACACGGTACTTCTCGTGTTCATCTTCAGTTTCACCAGAGAGAACGCGATCGGCGCCGCTGACAAAGGCGCGAACCTTGCCGCTGGTCACCACAGCCTTGGCAGGCACGGAAAGGCCCAGCAGCACACCGGCGATGGTCGGATGCACACCAGACTTCACGAAGAACGCCCAGACGGCAACACCGATAATGCAGTGGAGGAACAGGTTGCGAACCCCAATGCGGAACAGCACATTGATCAGAACCAGCAAGGCGAGAGCGGTACCAAGGGCTGCAAAGCTGATGCCGTCGCCGCTGGGGTAGCCGATGGCAATCACCAGGATGGCGCCAATATCGTCCGCGATGGCGAGAGTCAGGATCATCACGCGGAGGGCGTGGGGAACCTTCTTGCCAAGGATAGCCATACAGCCCACCACAAACGCGATATCCGTTGCGGTAGGAATACCCCAGCCGCGGGTGGCGTCGGTACCGGTAATGCCGTTAATGGCCAGGTAAATCAGTGCCGGGAACAGCATACCGCCGGCGGCGGCGATAATGGGGAGGCTGGCGGCCCTCGGATCGTGAAGCTCGCCGTAAGTCATTTCACCCTTGACCTCCAGACCGATGTTGAAGAAGAACACCGTCATCATGGCATCGTTGATAAGCCAGTGGAGGTTGAATCCCTCGTGGAGCCCAAGCAGGGTGGCCACGTCGTAACCGGCGATATTCATGGCGAAGGGCAGGTGCCACACGTGGTGGTAAGTTTCGGGGCTGATGTTTGCCCAGAGCAGGGCCGCAAGTGTTACGATGATAAGGACGATACCGCCTGTGGTCTCCACCTGCATTAGACGTTCGATGGGTGTGATAATCTTGCGGACCGGGGTCTCCGGGAACAAATCTTCGATTTTGTCGCTGCTGGTTACCTTTGCGGACATAGACACCTTTATGTTGGAGTTTTATAACTTCAGCCTTTGTGACTATAAGATAATCATTTTTTTTCAAAAACCTTTTACAAAATACAAAAACAGACCGATATAATGAATGTAGACGCCCAAAAGGACGATTTATGGAAGTATCTCTAGCCTCGGCGTTCCGTTACAGGAACAAAATCAAGAAGGGCAACTTCGAGACGAAGGACTTTGACAACGAAATTACCCTCACGCTTCGACTGATGGAACTTCTCAACCACGTGAACAAGAGCATCAGCCGGGCGAACGAAGGCGCTTCAGACATCCTGAACGACATCCAGACACTCAACGCAAAAAACCGCACAACGTAAGAATGGCTAATCGGTAAGGTCCCTTTCAAAAAACCGCGTCTTATCAGGGAAAAAATATGTAAGGCAAGACAGCGGTCACCCGGGATTGTCAAAACTGAGAACGTTCAAAATGTCAAAACTCACCTTGGCGATTACGACTTGACTCCCTTCATGAGTATGTTTTTACCTGTCGCTAACCCTAAGATATCAAGAGGGTAAGAACATCGTGCATGTCATTAAAAAATCCCCGGGCTAAAGCCTGGGGACTTTTTAAATGCGAATTTTGCAAGTCCTATGCCGCGATGACCCAAGCCTCATGCCTGGAACCTCGAGCCTGGAACCTAATTAGAACTGCTGGGGCGGCCAACGGGGATTCTTGGAAGACATGTCAATCTTGTAGAAGTCGCGTTCGAAGCGACCGTCGTCCATGCCGTACATCTGCATCACGTGGCGGGCAATGTACTTGCCGAGCTTCAGGATGGTGAGCTTCTTACGCAGACGACCCTGGCAGTCACGGTTCATGATATCCGGCAGGGTGGAGGTGGTAAGAATTTCGTCGATGGCGGGGCTGTTCAGCTTTTCACGAGCTTCTGCACTGGTGTGGAAGTGGGTGACGCCGAAGCACACGCGATTGGGGTTACCCTTCTTGATGTGTTCGCAGCACTGCACGATGGTGGTACCGGTACGGACCATGTCGTCGAATACGATCACGTCCTTGCCTTCGATTTCGTCGATGCTGATGTCGGAAAGTTCCGGGTTGAAGGTCATGGAGATTTCGCGTTCGCCGGTACGAACCTTGTCCATCACCACGCGCTTACATTCGGGCAGCTGCAGGGCTTCGTAAACAGCGTTCATGAAGGGGCGTGCGCCCTTGTCCGGGGAGACGATCACCAGGTTGTTGCCGTCCTTACCGCACTGCACGAAGTTGCTGTTCTTGATGTAATGTGCATAAACGTCGGTGGGGATCAGGTTGTGGAAGTGACCTTCGAAAATGTCGTTAAAGAGGTTCTGGACCTTGATGGAGTGGTTGTGGCAGGTAACCACAGCGTCAACACCGGACTTCTTCAGGAGTTCAGCATAAAGGAGGCTGGTGAATGCCTGGCCGTCGAACTTCTTCAGGTCGATATCCGGGCGATCCTTTTCCAGTTCGCCAATGCGATGGGGGCCGCGGTCCTGGGCGGAGTAGAACAGATCCGGTTCAACGAGAACCACCTGTTCGGCACCGTTGTCCTTGGCGGCGCGGGCGAGAATCATGTTACGCATGGCGTAGGCGTTACGGCTGCGTTCATGGTTAGAAACAGAGCAAATCAGGACAATCTTGCCTTCCAGACGATGGCCGATATTTTCCAGGTCATCAGCGTCCAGCATATAGCGGGGGCAGAATTCGGAATTTGCGAAAGTCTTCAAGGAGACCACGTCGGAAATGTCTTCGCGGAGACCGATGTACTGGGCCATGTCGATGGCGAACGGATCATCGGTGAAGTTACCGGTCACGATAAAACGATCTGACATAAGATTGCCTTTTCTAAAGGTTTGGGGTTTCGCCCAAATATAGTCATTTTGGCGCCCATTCTCAATAGCTCACGCAGTGCTGATTGCCGCAGCCAGCTACATTGTGAGAACTAATACGCAAACCGACATCTTGTAGATTTCTTCTCAACATTTATTCTTGTTTGGAACACCCCGCCGGGAACACAACCCCTATTTGTGTATAGATTACACCTTGGATTAGGCGAATTTTACCTATAGGAACGTTTGGAATTATGAAAAAACTGTTCATTTTGGGCATTTCCATGCTGGCTGCGGCCAGTTTTGCAGAAAAATACGACTGGGGCAACGTACGCTTCGACGGCGGCGGATTCGTAAGCGCCGTAGTGTTCCATCCCACCCAGAAGGACCTCCTCTACGCCCGCACCGACGTAGGCGGCATCTACCGCTGGGAACCCACCAGCGCAACGTGGCTTCCCCTCATGGACCAGTTCAACGAAAACGACAAGGGCCTCTACGGCACCGAGTCCTTCGCCCTGGACCCCACGGACCCCAAGCGCGTCTACGTACTGGCCGGAACCGGTTACTTTAGCTGGGGCCGCACCGCAGTGCTTCGCTCCGAAGACTACGGCACCACCTGGGACACCACCTACGTGGGCTTCAAGGACGGCACGGGAATTCTCGCCCACGGCAACGGCATGGGCCGCCAGACCGGCGAAAAGCTTGCCGTGGACCCCAACATGCCAAACATCATCCTTTGCGGCAGCCGTACAGCAGGCGTTTTCAAGAGCGTTGACTACGGCAAGACCTGGACAAACCTCTACAAGGTGGCCATCTCCAGCGCCTCCGGCAACTCCCTCACCAACGTGAACGGCGTTAGCTTCGTTATGTTCGACGAAGCGCAGGGCAAGCTTGCCGACGGCAGCACCGCCACCATCTACATTGGCATTTCCGACACCAAGGACAACCTGCAGGTAAGTAAGGACGGCGGCAAGACCTGGAAGGCCATCGCCGGCGGCCCCGCAGGCCTCATGCCCCACCGCGCAAAAATTGTGGATGGAGAAATGTTCATCACCTACGCCGACGGCCCCGGCCCCCACAGCATCACCAAGGGCGGCGTTTTCAAGCTGAACCTGGCAAGCGGCACCTGGACAGACATCACCCCCTCCGACGATGGAGAAAAGAACACCTGCTCCTACGGCGGCATCGCTATCGATCCCAAGGACAAGAACCACATCGTAGTCTCCACCCTGGGCCAGTACACCGGCCGTCACCACTACTCCGACGAAACCGAGAACTACGGCGACCGCATCTACGTCACCACCGACGGCGGCAAGACCTGGATTCACGGCCAGCATTACGACGACGGCTTTAACGTAGAGACCAATGGCTCCCCCTGGATCCACGGCAACGCCATCCACTGGGCAGGCTCCCTGGAATTCGACCCCTTCAACAACAAGAAGGTCTGGGTCACCAGCGGTAACGGCATCTTCACCACCGACGACATTACTGCCAAGGTTCCTGTGTGGAAGTTTGAATCCAAGGGCATCGAGGAAACCGTTCCCCTGGATATCGTAAGCATCCCCGACGGCCCCCTGGTTACAGCCATCGGCGACTACGACGGCGGCGTCTACAACAAGATTACCGACCCAGTCAATCGCCACAATCCCATCGTGGGCTCCACCGAAAGCATCGGCTACGCCCCCCTCACAGGGACCCTGATGCGCACAGGCGTCATCACCGTTTACGGTCAGTACGAATCCAAGAACTACAAGAAGATGTACCGCTCCGACGACTTCGGCAAGACCTGGGACGAACTTCCCCAGGATACCACAGGCGCCATGGTCACCAAGATCAAGGGACACCTGACACTGTCTGCCGACGGCAAGGTGATTTTGCATCGCCCGGAACAGAGCGCCGCCGTCTACCGCAGCACCGACAATGGCACCACCTGGGCTGAAATCGAGACCGGCAGCTCCACCAACTACTCCCGCGTTGCTGCTGACCCCGTGAACCCCGACGTATTCTACGTCATGAGCGAAATGGGCGACTTCAACGTGTCTACCGACGGCGGCAAGACCTTCAAGAAGCTCTCCTCCGTCAAGAGCACCGATGAAGACTACAACGGCGGCGCAAATCCCATGCGTACCGTTCCCGGCAAGGAAGGCCACCTGTGGGTCGCCAAGGATCAGAACCAGATCTGGAACACGGACGGTTACTCCCACAACGGTCTCGCCTACACCGAAGACGGCGGCAAGACCTGGAACAACTGTGAAATCGTCGGCACCGCCACCGCAGTGGGTATCGGCAAGGCCAAGGAAGGCGCTGACTACGAAACCATCTACATCTGGGGCAACACCCAGGAGTACGCCGGCGAACAGCAGTGGGGCGGCAAACTCTACACCTATTCCGACGTGGGCATCTACCGCAGCACCGACAAGTGCAAGACCTTCGAACGCATCAACGACAACATGCACCAGTTCGGCGGCCCGGGTAACGGCGCCTTCGTCTACGGCGACATGAACACCTACGGCGTCGTGTACATGAGCACCGTGGGCCGCGGCCTCATCTACGGCGCCCCCGAAGGCATTGTGCCCCAGAACATCAAGAACATCGCGCGCCCCGCAAGCGCCTCGGCAAAGATGCAACTTGCCGGTCGCAACCTGTTCGTAGTCGCTCCCGCAGGCGCCCGCTTGCAGATGCTTGACTCCAAGGGTCGCGAAATCCGCACCACAGCCGTAAGCGGCACCGCCACCGTCTCCCTCCAGAGCCTCGCAAACGGCGTCTACTTCGCTAAACTGGTCTCCGAAAGCGGCAGCGTCCTCATGACCCGCAAGGTAACCTTGAAGTAAATCCTGGCGAGCCTCGCATTTAAACCCAAAACATGCAAAAAGCCGACGGAATTACCGCCGGCCTTTTAATCGCACATCCGCAAGTCACGAAATTACAACTCTACAAAGAATTATTATTGAATTATAAGCAAGTAGAGCAAGGCGCCGAGCCTCCGTAGCGTACAAGTCATACGTGAGGAGGCGAGCTATACAACACTTGGGGATTTATCCCCTTAGTGGCGTTATCCTCTTTGTGGAAACGCAGCTATGCGCAGCTTAGAACTCAATAATCTTGTCGTTCTGCATCATCTGTTCGAAAGTTTCCGAAGCCGAGCGATGCAAAATCAAGTTCACTTGATTTTATATCCGAGGCGAAGAAACTAGGATCAGAACTCTATGATTTTATCATTCTGCAGTAACTGATCCCAAGTCTGACGTTCGCGGACAACCTTCATTTCGCCGTTGGTGTACATCACTTCTGCAGCGTAGCGACGGCTGTTGTAATTGCTGGACATTGCAGCACCGTACGCGCCAGCGTCGTGGAGAACCAGGAGGTCGCCCACCTTAGCCTTGGGGAGCTTGCGAGTCACGACGAAACCGCCTTCTTCCTGGGTGAACACGTCACCGGATTCGCAGAGGGGGCCACCAACAACAGCGTCCACCGTTTCATTCAGTTCGCGGCCATCCCGGGCAATCACGGAAATCTGATGGTAGGAACCGTAGAAGCTGGGGCGAACCAGGTCGGTAAAGCCAGCGTCAACGATGTAGAACAGATTGTCGCCCTGCTTCTTCACAGCACGGATTTCAGCCATGAGGTAGCCGCTTTCTGCAACCAGGTAGCGACCCGGTTCCACTTCCAGGTGAACGTCGTGACCGATGCTCTGCTGGATGTTCTTGCGGGCCTTGTCCCAAATGCCATAGTAGGCAGCCATGTCAATATGCGGGCCCTTGTTCTCTTCGTGGTATCCGATGGGAAGACCACCGCCTGCGCTGATAGTGCGCAGGTGAGAACCGAGACGGCGACTTGCGTCGCACATGGCGTCGGCCACAGAAGCCAGATGTTCAAAGTCAGAACCGGAACCAATGTGCATATGCAGACCAGTGATCCACATGCCGTTTTCCTGGGCAAGCTTCACGCAGTCCTTGATCTGTTCGTGCCAAATGCCGTGCTTGGAAAGATCGCCACCGGTGTTGGTCTTGCGGGAATGACCGTGACCGAAACCCGGATTCACGCGGATGGTGAGCTCGGACTTCACGCCGGCATCGGCCAGCTGCTGGATCATGTCGGGAGAACCCACGTTCACAGCGATGTTGTGTTCCTTCACCAGTTCCAGGGCGTCCTTGTCGAAGATGTCTGCTGTGTAAACGATTTCGGGAACCTTACCCTTTTCGCAGCCGCCCTTGTAGCCGGCCTTGAGAGCGCGGACAATTTCGCCGGCGCTCACGGCATCCACCACGCAACCCTGCTTGCGGACCAGAGAGATCACGGAGAGGTTGGGGCAAGCCTTCTGGGCAAAGCGCACGTTATCAAAAACCTTCACTTCCTTACAACGCTGTTCAATCGTTGCGCGGTCATAAATCCAAAGCGGGGTGCCGAACTGGTCGGCAGCCTTCACAAACTGTTCTTCGGGGATATTGGTGTTCTTCATTTTGTATTCCCTATAAAATTTAACGGGAGAGAATGTAGTAAAAATCTTTTTTTCAAAGAAAATAAAAACGGCCTCGAGGAGATTATTTCACTCCTAGAGACCGTAAATTTTGTCAAAAAATTTAAGCTATACAGAACGTGTAAAACTTAGGCCTTGACAACCTTGTTGGCACCTTCGTCCCAGTTCTTGCCGTCGCAAACGAACTTGTATTCGTATTCGCCGGGGAGGACTTCCAGCTTGATCTTCCACATGCCGGACTTCTTGTCCTTCTTGAGCATGTCGACATCAACCATCCAGTTGTTGAAGGAACCAGCAACGGAAACGGTGGTTGCCAGTGGGCAATCAGCTTCCAGATTAACAGAAACCTTCTTAACAGCCTTAGCCTTGGGGGCAGCCTTCTTAGCAGCAGGCTTTACAGCGGCCTTAACAACCTTAGTTTCTGCCTTGGGAGCGGCAGCCTTCTTTTCTGCGACCTTCTTGGCGGGGGCCTTCACAGCCTTGGGGGCAGCAGCCTTTGCAGCCTTGGCGGGAGTCTTAGCAGCAACCTTCTTTGCAGCAGGCTTTGCAACTACAGTCTTTGTACCTTTGGACATTTTCTTTTCTCCTTATTAATTTGGCGCCAAAGATAGTAAAAAATAACATTCTTGTCCATTATAAAAAAACGTCTTTTCGACGAACTCATTTTTTCAACCGACAAAATGTTTCTGTATACACACTATTTTTCTAAACCCTTGGCACCGTCATGCGCAATTTCTATCTTAGGGACATGCTTAGACAAATTATCGCACCCAGCGTCTTGAACGCAAACTTTCTGGAATTAGGTAACGGCCTCAAGGCTATTGAAAACGGAGGCGCAGGCCTTGTTCACCTGGACATCATGGACGGTCATTTCGTTCCCAACATCAGCTTTGGCCCGGGCATTTCCGCCTGCGTCAAGAAGGGCACAAGCCTTCCGCTGGATTGCCACCTGATGATCGCAAATCCCGAAAACTACGTGGACGAATTTGCAAAGGCCGGCGCACACCTCATTAGCGTCCACGCCGAAACCACAAACCACCTGGATCGCCTGCTGCACCAGATTCAAGAACTTGGCGTAAAGCCCGCAGTGGCCATCAACCCCGCAACTCCGCTTACGAGCATCAAGCATGTGCTGGACATCGTGGACATGGTCCTCGTCATGAGCGTGAATCCGGGTTTCGGCGGCCAGAGCCTCATCCCCTATTGCCTGGACAAGATCCGCGCACTTCGTGGGATGCGCCCGGAACT
>JAZLKH010000013.1:0-2250 GCA_045597545.1 Fibrobacter sp. | reverse complement strand
GGTGGCGTTGCTACCTCCGGTCTCGAAATGTCTCAGAACTCCGAACGTCTCTCCTGGACCTTCGCTGAAGTCGGCGCTAAGCTCGATGGCATCATGACCTCCATCTACCAGGCTGCTTCTTCCGCTGCTGCAAAGTACGGCGACAAGAAGAACCTCGTCATGGGTGCAAACATCGCTGGCTTCCTCAAGGTTGCCGACGCTATGAAGTGGCAGGGCGCTTGCTAATAGTGCACAAGCCGAGTGCAGCGAAGCCAAGTTTGCTTGGCTTCATTGCCGAGGCGTAGCACGGACGCCGTAGGCGTCAACAAGACCGCTCGCGCTAGAATCAGGTAGAAATACTCTGATAAGCGCTCGCTTTCAAAGCTTTAAAAAGTTTTGAGCCGAATGTCGCGACCAAGCTTGCTTGGGCATGACTGAGGTGATAGACTTTCTGTAAAAAGATCCTCGGTGAATAACCGGGGGTCTTTTTTGTATTACGTTATGAACTTTATTTGTTTTTGGGAGGTGCAATGGCGTTTTTGGTTATATTTGAGGAAAAGGAAAAATTAGGGTCCTGAGACAGGTTGTATTGGAGTTTTTGACAATGATTCGTATTTCAGGGGTAGCTTGTTTGTGTGTGTTCCTTATGGTTGTGCAGGCCTGGTCCTATGTGGAAAAAATGCCTGATTTCAAGGATAAGCGTGATGGTCGCGTTTACAAGACTGTGCAAATTGGTGATCAGCGCTGGTTAGCCGAAAATCTTCGTTTCAATATCAAGGGTAGCTACTGCTACGACAACAAGGATTACAACTGCGAGCAGTTCGGCAGGCTTTACGATTGGTCCATGGCCATGAGGTTGGTGGATTTTTACAACAATACATCCATTAGCAAGCTTAAGAAGAAAGTTCACGATGTTTGCCCTGCTGGCTGGCATTTGCCTTCCAACAAGGATTGGAAGAAGATGAAGTACTTTGTTGGCAAGAAGGGGATCAGCGATGGGGTTGGCATCAGTTTGAAATCCCCGGAGCTTTGGGACAAGGAACTTCGCATTCCTGCAGGCTCCGATGAGTTTGGTTTCAATGCCATTCCCGCTGGAGAGCGCTACTTTATTGGTGAATACATGGATTTGCATGCCTCGGCCCAGTTCTGGTCTTCTAACGAATTCGATGCCAGCGGTGCCTACTTCTGGCGCCTGACTTACGATACCAGGACCCTTGAGCGTGTTTACGAAAGTAAGGAAAACGCGGTCTCCATCCGTTGCGTAGAGGACAAGTTATACGAAATCAAGGAGCCGCCTTCGCCTGTACCAAAGATCGAGTCCAAGGTTGTGGAAATTCAGGGCAAGAAGACTCGTACCATTCACATCGGCGATCAGGTTTGGATGGCAAACAATGTGAATGTAAAGGTGCCGGGCAGCTTCTGCTTCGATGACAAGGAAGAAAATTGCGAAAAGTACGGTCGCCTGTACACTTGGCCCGCAGTGGTGAAACTTGCGGAGAAGTTCTCAAAGGAAGTGGCTCGTGATTCCATCTCCAAGCGCAAGCCCAAGGGCATTTGCCCAAACGGCTGGCATGTGCCGACGTTCCGCGACTACTATAGGCTGGACTCCTACTTGAAGGACATTGACGATGCGGTGGGCGTCGGTACCAATCTGCGTTCTCGTTCCGGTTGGAACGAGAGTGAAAATGCCCTGCTGGGCGAAAACGGTTTCGGTTTTGACGCGGAGGCTTTCGGTGTTCGCAAGTATACGGAACCCCAGATGATTTGTTCCAAGGTCCTTAAAGGAATCGTTCCCGCTGAATACAAGAACGCCCCCGCCGATACGGTTTACGCAGACTCCTGCGTCGTGGATTCTGCATGGGTGCCGTCCCTGGTTTATGAGGGAATAGGGACATTGACAGGTTTCTGGTCGGGTACCGAGGCAGACTCCCTAAAGGCCGTCGCCTGGAAGCTTTCCTATGATGATGACGACTTCATCGCGGATTCCGTAAGCAAGGACGAGGCTTATTATCTGCGCTGCATGATGGACCCGCCTGACGATGATGAATTGTATGATAGTACCGCAATCTACGACAAGCGCGACGATAACCGCTACAAGACTGTTGTAATCGGTAACGACACCTGGATGGCGGAGAATCTTCGCTTTGCTGCACCTGGTAGCTACTGCTACGAGGATAAGGATATCCGTTGCCGTTCGTATGGCCGCCTTTATCCGTGGCATGTGGCCATGCGCTTGCCCGAGGATTATGTCGACAATTCCGCAACTAAGTC
>JAZLKH010000012.1:0-27060 GCA_045597545.1 Fibrobacter sp. | reverse complement strand
CACTCTCAACCGTAAGTTCGGCGTCAGCGAAGCTACTGACCGCCGCAATCCTCGTCGCGACGACGACAGCCGTGGCGAACGCAAGTCCTTTGGCGACCGTCCCTCTTTCCGCGGCAGCCGCGATGATCGCAAGTCCTTTGGCGATCGTCCCCGTCGCGATGGTGACCGCCCCTTCCGTGGCGATCGCGAAGACCGCCGTCGCGAAGGTGGAGACCGTCCCTTCGACCGTGAACGTCGTCCCCGTCGCTTCGGTGACAGGCCCTTTGGAGATAGGGGCGGTGACCGTGGTGGCCGCGGCCGCTTTGGCGATGACCGTCGCCCCCGTCGTGAATTTGCACAGGCCGGCGCACCCATCTACCGTCAGCGTCCCGAACAGAAGGACGACCAGGTAGTAGAGGAAGTTCTGGATGAGACCGCGCTGGAAGCACGCGTTGCCCAAGTGGAAGCCAGCGAAGACGTTGCTTCCAATCCGCCCTGGTTCAAGAAGCTTTTGGCCCTCACCACCGAAAAGGGCCGCGAACGTGAAGGCCGTTTCCTTGGCGAAGGCGTTCATGTCGTCGAAGAACTGGTGAAGCATCACCGCGAACTGGTAAGCTCCGTGTACATGGTGGAAGGCTTCAACGACGAAGCCCTGATCGAAGCCATCAACGAGGCCGAAATCAAGATCAGCGTCCTCACCGAAGCCCAGATGAAGCAGCTCTCCTCCACCGTTACCACTCAGGGTGTTGTGGCGGTAGCTCGCATCGCAAGCTCCAAGCCTGTTTATGAATCCAGCCGCAGCGTGCTCACTCTCGTGGACGCCGTGCAGGATCCGGGTAACCTGGGTACTCTTTTCCGTACTAGCCTGGGCTTCAAGTCCGCAGGTATGATCCTGGGTCGCGGTACCGTCAGCCCCTTCAACCCCAAGGTGGTTCGTGGCTCCTCGGGAACCTTCCTCCGCGTGCCCTTTGAATTTGACGTGGATCTCATTGACCAGATCAACTTTCTGCGCAGCAAGGGTTACACCATTATCGCGACTGACCTGCACGCCAAGCAGGAACTCCGCGAAATTCCGGCCCATAAGCTTCGCAAGATGGCCTTCCTCGTCGGTAACGAAGGCGCTGGCACTAACCCGTACTTCATCGAACTTGCTGACGAAACCGTCAAGATTCCCATGAGCAGCGAACTGGAATCCCTGAACGTTGCCGTGGCTCACGGTATCCTTTCTTACGAGGCCGCCCTGATCCAGGACGAACTCAAGTAATCGGCTACAGGTAATTATTCGCGAGGTTTAAAATGGCAAATTTCCACGATCGTCTTGAACAGCGCATCGCTGTAGCCGGTAACCCGGTTTGCATGGGCATGGACCCTGTGATGAAGCTTATCGATCCTTGCTGCGGTGGCGACAGTGCTGCCGACAAGATCAAGCGCTTCTACTCCGAAATCCTGGAGTGCTGCCTTAAGCGCAATGTGCAGCCTGCCGTAGTAAAGCCCAACAGCGCTTACTACGAATGCGTCAGCATTCAGGCTCTTGTTGTTCTGCAGCAACTTATCGAGGATTACAAGAGCGCAGGCATCCCGGTGATTCTCGATGCCAAGCGCGGCGACATCGGCAAGTCCAGCGCCGCCTACGCTGCCGCCGCCTACGACGTGTTCAAGGCCGATGCGGTGACTGTCTCCCCCTGGATGGGAGCCGATTCCGTGAACCCCTTCGTTCGTGAAAATTCCGAAAACGGCGCCTATGTTCTACTGCGTACCAGCAACAAGGGCGCCCATGACTTCCAGGACTTGCCGGTGCAGCGCAGCGACGATCCTCGCGACGTTGCCGAGGCCTTCTACTCCGTCGCGGACAAGATTATGGAATGGGATGCAAACCTGGGCTACTTCGGTGCCGTGGTTGGCGCCACCCATCCCGAGGAACTTGAGAAAATTACCGCCTACACCGTTGCCCACAAGCACGAGATTCCCTTCCTGATTCCGGGCGTTTCCATTCCCGGTGTGCCGGGCGGTCAGGGTGGCGATGCCAAGACGGTTCTGAACGCCATTGCAAACGGTGGCGGCAAGCGCAAGTTCCATGTGCTCAACAGCAGCAGTGGATTGAACTTCGCCTACCAGCGCAGCGGCAAGGCCGAGAACTTTGCAAACGAATGTGTCGACGCTCTGGAGCGCTTGGCCGACAGCCTGCGCTAAGGTTCGATAAGGTTCGCGAAAATCAAAGTCGCAGACGTTGGAGGTCCTGAATGCGTTTCCTGGCGGTGATCTTTTTTGCAGTGGCGCTGATCGCTACGGCTTTCCATTTGGCAAAGCCGCTGCCCAGCACGAACTTTGACGAATCCTTCTTGCCGAAGGCCTCGTCGGTTCGTTATGTGGCTGCAGGTCACGATGCCGCCGTGGCTGGCCTCTTTTGGATCAAGGGGTTGACCGATCTGGGCGAAAGCTATCTGACCGGGCGCGAGTATTCGTACCTTGGCCATGTGGCTGAACTTTCTACCAGTCTGGATTCCCTGTTCTATACGCCCTACTACTTTATCAGTGCATTATCCTCTATGAATGCTCAGGATACTACGGATCTTGTGGTGATGCGTAGGGGAGTTAGGATTTACCCGGAAAATTGGAGAATGGCCGTAAGCCTCGCCTTGCGCTTGTCTCGTGGAGATAATGTTAACAAAAGCGAGGCCGCCGCGGTAATGCGTCCTTACTTTGATAGTCCCGACACCACAATTCCTCCTCATATCAGAACGATGTATCGTAGGCTGGAACTGGATACCATGCAGACGGAGATTGCCCTGGAAGCTACAATCAGCGATATTCTGCAACCCCAGTTCAAGAACTTCAGGTCCAGCTTCTATACGAGAATCCTAAGGATTCTTGGCTACAAGGACCTTATTCAGGATGTGAATAAGGATGAAAACTATCAGAAGATTAAGTTCCTTGTAGACAGCATGGCCGAGGGTAAGATCCACCCTGCGGTGGTTTACAACCAGTTGCTGCAGATGAAGAAGGCTGAGGAACCCGCTGCGGATTCTACGATGCTTGCGGAGCCAGCAGCCGACGCGGCGGTGCTCGCGGAACCCGCTGCGGATTCTACGGCACGCTAGTTCCTAGGTTTTTATAAAAAACAAAAAGGTTCCCACTTGGGAGCCTTTCTTTTTGGGAACCTTTCTTGATTTCGTTTAACCCGGCTATTCGCCGCAGCGCTTGGCGTTGTTGGGGAGCCCCATGAGCTCGAAGGCGTTCTGGCAGCGGAGCTTCAGGTCCTCCTTCTCCTTGGCGGGGGTTACCTTGAGGTTGGAGCGATGGTAGAGGATCGTGGCCGTCATATAGGGCTTGTTGCCCTGGATGGACTTTTCCTCGGCTACACGGTAGAGGGAATCGGCCTCGTTGGCGTTACCGCTGAGATCGGCCATTCGGGCTGCGGTAAAGGCGTAGAAGCCCCCCTTCTTGTCGGAGCGCTTGCCTGCCATCTTAAGGGATTCCTCGGCTTCTCCGGACTGCCTGCTGCCGGAGCTTGCTGCCTGGGCGATAGCGCATTCACCGTAGAAGGCGGCCTGGGTGGCCTTGTCTGCCTTCTTTAGGGCTTCCTCTGCGATGGAGCTGCAGAGCTTGCCTGCGGCCTTGTAGTCCTCGCGGGCATTTGCCAGGGCGATCCTCGCCTTGGCCAGCTGCACTTCGGTCTTCTTGTCAAGAATCTCGGGGCGAACGATGGAAAGCAGGGAGTCTGCCAAATCCAGGTCCAGGCTCATGGTTCGAATCTGCGCCATGCCGATAAGGATGCGCCCTTCGGAAACCAGGTCCGCTTCCTTGCGGCTGGCAAGGAGGGCTCGCTCCAGTTGGCTGTAACCACGGGCGAACTTGCCGTTATCCAGGGAGCGCTGGGCGCGGTAGGACAAGGTGCCGGACTCCGATGCGGAAACGAGCCCCGTTGCAGATAGGGCCAGGGCAAGGGCTAGCGCTGCGGTTTTCTTTGCGGAAACTACCATAGGGTCTCCACGATAAACGGTACGGAATCCTTGCTAGGCATGGACCTGCGGATAATCCACATGTTGGAAATTCCGCTCATCAGGTCGTCTGCGTTCTGCAGGGTAGCTTCGGTGGCTTCCATAAAGTCGCCAAGGCCCGCGGTCAACTGGCCCACGTCGTTGAGCAGGTTGTCCGCCTTGCCCATGGTCTTTTCCAGGTTGCCCATCATGCCGTCCACGTTATCCATAAGGGCGTCCACCTTCTTAGGTAGCGGCTTGAGATCGCCTAGCATAATGGTCACGCTGTCCGTAATGCCGTCCACCTTGCCCATGAGGGCCGGAACCTGGTACTGCAAGCTGTCCAGGAGTCCTGCCGTCTGGTAAAGGACTTTCTTGCCCACGTAGGTGATGTCGTCGATGCGGCCCAGCTGCTTGTTGATGTTGTCGTAGAGGGCTCGACTTCCAAAGAGGGCGCCGATGGTGGTGGCGGTATCCATGGTCAACCCCAGCAGGGTGTCCACGCCGTCGATAAGGTGGTTTACGCGTCCCAGGAGCTGGTTTGCTGTCTCAAGGACGGTCTCGATATCCTGTGCCTGTCCCGGCGGCAGGTAGTCGCCATCCTGCAGGACTCGACCCTTGCCCTTGCGCACATCGATGTTGATGATACGGGCGGAAATCATGTTCTGGTCGCGCATGGCGAACACGGTGGCGCTGTCGGTAATCCAGGGCTGGTACTGCTTGCGGATGACAAATTCCAGCTTTACGCCTTCGCCCTCGACTTCCATGTCGGAAATCTGGCCGATGTCCACACCGCTGATCTGGACGCGGGTACCCGGACGAAGGCCGAACGCCTTTTCGAACGTACTGTGGAGTCGGTATTCCTCCACGCCGATCATGCCTGTGGAGAAAAGCTTGGCGTAAAGAACAATGACAAAAACCATGACGGCGACGGTAAAGAAGATGCCGACCAGCAGGCCGGAGATTTCCATCCAGTTGATGCGCTTTAGAGGTTTAAATGCCATGACGGAAAATATATAAATATTTCCCTTGCCGCTAAAAAACAATCCCCTTTATAACTGAAAAAAATGCTACCGGGGGCACTTTGTTGCTATTTTGGGAGGGCAATATCCTTATGGGAGAAAAAAATGGACTTTTTTGAATTTCTGAATTTTGCCGTTACCCCCTACCATACGGTGGATTTTTTGAAGAAGGCGCTTGCCGTCGAGGGTGTTGAGCTCATGGAACGGGGAGGCGCCCTTGTCGCCATCCGTAGGCCGAAAAACCCCAGTGAGAATTCGAAGTTCCGCATCGCCCTGGCCCATACGGATTTCCCGGCCCTCAAGGTATCGCCGAATCCCGATAAGGCCTGTGCCGGGGTGGCGAAGATCCATTCCGAGGTGTACGGCGGTGCCCTTTACAATAGCTGGCTTGATCGCGACCTGGGCTACGCCGGCCTCATTGCCTATGAGAAGGCGGGCGAGGTATGTACAAGGCTTGTGCGCGGAGCGAAGTTTTTGCGGATCCCCCAGCTGGCGATTCACCTGAACCGTGGCGTGAATCAGGATGGGCTGAAGGTGAACCCTCAGACGGAACTGGACGCGATGTGGGCCGCAGCCGGTGGTGCCCAGTTTGCGGATGTGCTTCGAGGTGGGCTGGCTAGCGACGAGCGTCTCCTGGACTTTGACATCCAGCTGTTTGACGCCCAGGCTGCAAGCGTGGGTGGCCTGAACGACGAGTGGATTTACTCTGGGCGCCTGGACAACCTGAGCAGCTGCCACGCCATCGCCGAAGCCATGGTTTCCGCGGAACCCTTGGAGAACGACTTTACGGTGGCGGCCTTCTTCAACAACGAGGAGGTGGGCTCCTGTACTCGCGAAGGCGCCGGCGGCAACTTCCTGGAGGTGGCCTTGCGTAGGGCTTGCCGAGAGGCTGGCCTGGGCGAACCGGAACTGCCTACGATGCTGGAAAAGTCCCTTGCCCTTTCCATCGACATGGCCCATGCGCAGCATCCCAACTGCCCGCAGAAGCACGAGGAGAATCATGCCCCGGTTCTTGGCGGGGGAGTTGTCCTTAAGGCGAACGCCCAGAAGCGCTACGCCAGTGACGTAATGTCTTCGGCTAGATTCAAACTGCTTTGTGAACAAAGTAATGTGAACTGCCAGACATTCATCACCCGTAACGACATGCCCTGCGGAAGCACGGTCGGCCCCACTATTTCTGCAAATCTTGGAATCCCCACGGTGGACATTGGCGAACCCATGCTCAGCATGCACAGCATTCGCGAGGTGATTGCGCAGAGTGACCATTCCCATATGATTCAACTTGTATCATATTTCTACAGGGCTCCTTAAATTGCCTTGAAAATAATGAGAAGTTCCCCCCGTCGTAAAAGGCGAGGGTTCTTTTTTTATGTACCTTTGGTCAGATGCTTAAAGAGAAGGTAAAGGCTTTGCAGGATCGGTTCCCCAGGCAGTCGCTGATGGGGCAGTTTATCCGCTACCTGTTTACAGGTGGCCTTGCCTTTGTGGTGGACTTTGGACTGTTCGCCCTTTGCCTTTATGTTTTTGAACTGCACTATCTGCTGGCAAACCTTGCGGGCTTGCTGGCGGGCCTTGCCCTGAACTATTACATCAGCGTAGCCTGGGTCTTTACGGCCTGCGAACGTAAGCTGGAAAATCGCAAGCTGGCTGAATTCCTGGTATTTGCCATCGTGGGATTTGCAGGGGTTGGCATCAACCAGCTGATGATGCTCCTGATGGTGGGGCAGATGCAGTGGCAGGAAATGATTTCGAAGATGATCGCCGCCGTGGTGGTGCTGATGTGGAACTTCGGCGCACGCAAGGTGATTCTGTTCCGCTCGAAGAAGTCTTGAATTATTACGTTGTAGAAGAGGTTGCTTATCATGGAAAAGAAGATTGCTGTAATCGCTGGCGCAGGCCCTGCGGGCTTGACCGCCGCCCTTGAGCTGTTGCGAAACTCCGATGTGAAGCCGGTGATATTCGAAGCCGAGGATGTGATAGGTGGCATTTCGCGTACGGCGAAGTACAACGGCAATCGAATGGATATCGGCGGCCACCGCTTCTTTAGCAAGAGCGACACGGTGATGGACTGGTGGCAGGGCATCTTGCCTTTGCAGGGGGCTGCCAGCCGCGACGACATTGCTATTGGACGCAAGGTGCCCCTGACTTCTGGTGGGCCTAACCCGGAAAGCGACGACCTGGTGATGCTTTGCCGCAGCCGCCTTTCGCGCATTCTTTTCTTGCGAAAGCTCTTCGACTATCCGGTGACCCTGAACGGCGACACCATTCGCAACCTGGGACTTTGGCGCATGTTCAAGATCGGCATGAGCTACATGAAGGTGCAGCTGTTGCCGGCCCGCAAGGAGAAGAGCCTGGAAGACTTCATGATCAACCGCTTTGGCGTGGAGCTGTACAGGACCTTCTTTCGCGACTATACCGAAAAGGTATGGGGCGTGCCCTGCAGCGAGATCAGCCCCGACTGGGGCGGCCAGCGAATTAAGGGCCTTTCCATTACCAAGACAGTGCTCCACGCTGTAAAACAAATTTTCGCTTCCAGGAAATCTGCTGCCGACGGCGCCTCTGCGGATATCCGCCAGAAGGGTACCGAGACTAGCCTTATCGGGCAGTTCCTTTACCCCAAATTCGGACCGGGCCAGCTCTGGGAAACCGTTGCCGACAAGGTCAGGGATGCCGGTGGCGAAATTCACATGAACGTGAAGGTGGTCCGCGTGAACCGCGAAGGCGACCGCGTGGTCAGCGTGGTCGTTGACCATGGGCAGTATACCGAGACGGTCCCCTGCGACTACTTCCTTTCTACCATGCCGGTAAGGGAACTGGTGGTCGCCCTGGACGAAGGCGCTGCGGAAAACGCCCCTGCGGTACCTGCCGAGGTAAAGCGGGTGGCAAACGGCCTTGTGTACCGCGACTTCATGACGGTAGGCCTGTTGCTGGACAAGCTGCTCATCAGGAATCCCGCCAAGGCCGGCACTCCCGAAAGCAAGTTGAAGTTCGTGGCCGACAACTGGATCTACGTGCAGGAAAACGACGTGAAGCTGGGCCGCATCCAGATCTTCAACAACTGGAGCCCCTACCTGGTAAGCGACCCGAACAAGGTGTGGATAGGCCTGGAGTACTTCGCCAACGAAGGCGACGAAATGTGGCGCATGCCCGACGCCGAGTTCATCAAGTTCGCCATTGCCGAACTGGACAAGATTCACGTGGCAAGGCCCGAGGATGTCCGCGACTCCGTGTGCTTCCACATCAAGAAGGCCTACCCAGCCTACTTTGGCACCTACGGGGAATTCGACAAGATCCGCAATTTCCTTGACCCTGTACAGAACCTGTACCTCATGGGCCGTAACGGCATGCACAAGTATAACAACATGGACCACAGCATGCTCACCGCCATGGAGACGGTAAAGTGCATCGTAGAAACCGAGGCGGGCCGCGTCCCCGACAAGACTGCCCTTTGGAACGTGAATACCGAGGAAGACTACCACGAAGGCAAGAAGTAGGGCTCCTGCGAAGAGGCATGTGACGTGTTGAAGAAATGTTTGCGGATTCCTGAAGTTTATCTAGCCTTGCTGCTGGCCCTGTGCGTAGCGGTCGTTGGCGCCAACAATATTACCGTAGAGGACGTGGAATTGCATCGGGGTGACGTTGCTGTTGACACCTCTCTTCCGCTGTCAAAGAAGTTTAATGAGGGAGAGCGCTTCAAGGTTTCCTTCAAAATTAAGAATCGTTTTGGGAATTCCTTCGACTTGAGGATTGTTCCCGATGATTGCGCTCGCGGTCTTCGGGTTGACGATAGAAGCGTTCCCCTTTCGTCTAGGGCTGGCCTCTGCGATTACGGTCGCGGCTTTGTGCTGACCCATGGGGAACTGGATTCCCTGGGCGTCAAGAGCGGAAGCCTGTTCGTTCTGGATGTAGAAAATCATGGCGGCGATGGCGGCTTGAACGTTTCTGTTGAAAATACGGGGAACGCTCTTGTGGCCATGATGCGAATTCTGGTAATCGTCCTCTTGTTGGCTCTCACCTTGGTTATTTCCAGGCGGATTGGAGCTTCCTGGGGGCTCTCCCTGGTGCTTGCCCTGGGTGTTGCGCTTAGGGTTGCCTTCTTTATGGATTTGCCCAAGTACGACAAGTTCGGCCACGATGTGGATGGTCATGTGGCGTATGTGCATTACATTGCGGAAAACTATTCGCTGCCTTCAGATGACGAGTGCTGGACCTGCTACCATCCGCCGGTGTACTTTGCCGCTTCGGTGCCAGCCTTTAAGGTTGCCCCTGCCCTTGGCTTTGCCAACGTGGAAGGCCTGGGCGCGCAGAGTCTTGTCCTCTCGATGATGTTCCTGCTGATAGGTTTTGCCTTCTTTAGGAACTTTATGTCGGGTGGGAGTCTGGTGGTGTCTACGGCGCTGCTGTCCTTTTGGCCGGTGCTGATATTGGCGGCTCCGCGAATCGGCAACGACCAGATGTTCTATGTATTCCACGCGCTTTGCCTCTGGGGTGGTGTAAGGTACCTGAATAGCGGTCGCGGAAAGTTCCTGGTTCTTGCCTCGGTGTCTACCGCCCTTGCGTTCTGGACGAAGTCTACGGGGGTTGTAACCATCGGCGTGCTGTTCCTGTTTGCCGCCATGGGCTATGTGAAAAACGCCGTGTCCCTGAAACCCAAGAAGTCGGAGCTTGTTAGCTGGGCACTGTTCGCCCTGATGCTCGTAGGCATCGCCATAGACAAGTTCGTAGGGGATGCGAACCTGGTAGGAAACTCCCAGAGTTTGCATTCCGGTTTGAAGGTGGGCAGTACCGCCAGCAACTACCTGTTTTTCGATGTAAAGACCTTTATGACGGAGCCCTATACCAGCCCCTGGCGCGACGAGATGGGACGTCAGTATTTCTGGAATTATGCGCTGAAGACTTCGCTGTTCGGGGAGTTTATTTTGTTGAAAAACGCCACGGGAACGCTCCTGGCAACGTTAATCAGCGGTAGCTTCTTGGGCTTGGTGGTTTATGCGGTGCGAGGCTTCTGGGAAACCAGGCTGAAGGCGATTCACTGGATCTTGCTGTTGCAGGGTGTTGCCTTCTTTGCGGCCCTGGCAAGTTTGCGCAACAAGATTCCGTTCTCTTGCAGCAACGACTTCCGCTACATTGTGCCGGTGCTGTTGAGCGTCATCCCCTTCGTTGCCATGGGAATCAACCTGGAAAAGGCCTCCCTGAAGTGGAAAGTGCTGGGCTACGGCCTTGTGGCGGTGTTTGTCGTAAGCTCCGCGGTTTTGTATATTCTTGTGCAATGAAAAAGTTTTCTCTGATATTTGCTTTGGCCTTGGTGGGCCTTATGGGTGTGGGAAGTGCCTTTGCCCGCCCCATCAACGACGGCAACAAGCTTTTTGCGAAGGGCGATTTTGCCGGAGCCCTGGAACAGTATATGAAGGCCCGCGAGGCGGAACCTGCCGACCCGAACCTGTTCTACAACATCGGAACCTGCCAGTACAAGCTGGGCAATTACGAAGAAGCCAAGAAGGAACTGGAAAGTGCCGTGCGCATGCCGGACCAGAAGCTTGCCGCCAAGGCCGCCTACAACCTGGCGAATACCCATTTCCGTATCGGGGAACAGAAGAGCGAACCCAGTGAACGCATCGCCGCCTGGCGTGAATCCGTGGCCTATTTGAAAAAGGCCATCGACATGGACAACGGCTTTGAGAACGCCAAGAAGAATGTGGAAATTGTCCAGCGCAAGCTCAAGGAAGAACTGGACAAGCAGAAGGAAAATCAGGACCAGAACCAGGATCAGGATAACGACCAGAAGCAGCCGCCTTTAAGTGAAAAGGCCAAGGAAGCTTTGGCCCGCGCCCTTCAGCTCAGCAAGGATGGCAAGTACGCCGAAGCTAAGGAACTTTTGGAAAACATCATCGCCGAAGACGAAACGGCGGGCCAGCTGAATGCCTACGTACAGCGCATCGACGACGTCATCGAAATCAAGGCCGGACGTAAGCCCAAGGCAAAGATTGACGCCAGCAACACCGATAACGACCTGGAGGTGATCTAATGAGGTTTCAGGTTCGAGGTTCCAGGTTCGAGGTTTTTAGTTGTGTAAAGACGTCTTTGCGAGGCCTGCAGGGCCGCGGCAATCTAGCCCGTATTCTTGTATGCGTCCTGTTGTTTGCCGTGGCGACCTTTGCAGCCCCAAAGTCTGCCAGCGCCTACTACAGCGACGCCGCATTCCAGTACATTGAAAACCGTTTGCCCACTGCAGAAATTACCTGTAACGAAGGTCTGCAGTACTATCCCAACGACCAGAAGCTTCAGATGCTCCTGGATCGCATCAAGGAAGCCAAGGACGAACAGAAGAACGAAAATAAGAAGAAGGATCCTAAGAACGATCAGAACAATGATCAGAACCAGGATCAAAATCAGGACCAGAACAAAGACCAAAACCAGGATCAGAATCAGGAGCAAAACAAGGACCAGAATCAAGATCCAAATGGCGGCGAGTCTAGTTCTAGCCAAAGCGAAGATCTGCAGAATCAGGATCAGAACGGTGGCCAGAGCTCTAGTAGCCAAGGCGGCGAATCCTCCTCTAGCGAAGGCGGCGCAGGTCAGCAGCCGGAACAGCCCGAAAATCAGGGCGATTCCAGCGACAGCCAGGGCGAGCAGCCTGAAATGCCGCCCGAAGTTCCTGAAGGCCAGATGGACCCTGCCGATGCCGCTCAGCTGCTGAAGGACTTTGACGAACAGAACGGCGAACGCAAGCCTTGGAAACCCCTTCGCGGCCAGGCACGCCCTGCTCGCGACTGGTAGGTGTTTCGGCGTCTTATCTTGCTATATTGCCTTTTGTGGGTCGCGAAAATCGTACATTCATTGCCATTGACTTGAAGTCCTTTTTCGCCTCTGTGGAATGTGTTCTGCGGGGGCTTGACCCTTTGACTACGAACTTGGTGGTGGCCGACGCCAGCCGTACCGAAAAGACCATCTGCTTGGCGGTAACGCCCAGCCTTAAGGCCTATGGAATTCCTGGCCGCGCTCGACTTTTTGAAGTGAACCAGAAGGTTCGCGAAGTCAAGCAGAAAACGGGTAAGACCATCGAGTTTACCATTGCCCCGCCACAGATGGCAAAGTACGTGGAGTTCTCCACCAAGGTCTACAACGTTTATCTGAAATACGTGAGCCACGATGACATTCACCCTTATTCAATCGATGAATGTTTTATTGACGTGACCCAGTATTTGTCCTTGTACAAGAAGTCTGCCAAGGAACTTGCCAAGACCATGATCAAGGATGTTTTTGAAACTACGGGCATTACCGCCACGGCGGGCATTGGCACTAATCTTTATCTTTGCAAGATTGCCATGGACGTGATGGCGAAGCATGTGGAACCCGATGAAGACGGCGTTCGCATTGCCTTCTTGGATGAAAAGACTTATCGCAGGGAATTGTGGGGGCATCGCCCCTTGACCAGCTTTTGGCAGGTGGGTCGTGGCATTGCCAACCGCCTGGAAACTTGTCGCCTGAACGATGGCCGTGGAATTTTTACCATGGGCGACTTGGCACGTGTAAGCATCAGGCGACCCGATGATCTTTACAAGATGTTTGGCGTCAATGCGGAAATTTTGATTGATCACGCCTGGGGTTACGAACCCTGCACCATTGCCGAAATCAAGAAGTACAAGCCCAAGAGCAATAGCATTGGGGGAGGCCAGGTTCTGAGCTGCGCTTACACTGCAGACAAGGCCCGCATTGTGGTCCGCGAAATGGTGGACACCTTGACTCTGGATTTGATTGACAAGAACTTGGTAACCAACGGCCTTACACTTCACATGGGCTACGACCGCGAAAATGTGGACAAGGGAATATACCATGGAGAGACGGTCATCGACACCTATGGCCGTGAAATTCCAAAGCCCGCCCACGGTACCGCAAGCCTTGGCCGCTACACCAGTTCCCTTACGGTGATTGCCGATGCGGTGATGAAACTCTACGACCGCATTGTGGACCCGCGGCTGACTTTGAAACGCTTGAATCTTGTGGCCAATGATGTGCTTGACGCCAGCTACGAGGAAATGGATTTGTTCTCCGACGTTCAAAAAGAGGAACGTGAAAAGAAACGCCTGAAGGCGGAAATCCTCATCAAGAAACGCTTCGGCAAGAATGCCATTATCAAGGGCATGGACTTGCAGGAAGGAGCCACTACTGTAGAACGCAATGGACAAATTGGAGGTCACCGTGCCTAGTTTCAATTACGATGACATCATCGACTTGCCCTATCCGCGAAACGACTGGAATTTCCTCATTCGTCACCCCCGGATGTCTGTGGAAAATCGCGCCAAGATCTTTGCGCCCTTCGCCGCCTTGCGAGGCCACAGCGATGCAATCAACGACACCGCCGATAAAAAACTCTCCATCCGTCAGGACGAACTGATGGAAGATTCCCGAATGGAATTGGACGAGGCTCTGGGCGCCATTGCTGAAGCATTGGAGCGTAAGGTTCACCCTGTGGTAAGGGTAAGCTACTTCGTGCAGGACCGCGTGCTTGCCGCAGGCGTTGGCCGCTACGAAGAAATGGAGGGCATGGTGGCAAAACTAGACGCCAACCAGCGTTTTATTCAGATTGTGGATAAGGTAATCTACCTCGGCGACCTTCGACAAATCACGTTTGTGATTTGACATCCGCGGTATTACCCCATAGAGTTCGTCACGTTCTTGGTGGCCAGTACCAGTTTGTCTGGAGTGGAGGCCAACTTATAGAAGAAGAACATGCTGTAGCTGAAGTCCTTGGTATCGTGGAATTCCGGTGTGGTGCGGAACAGTACCGTGGTCACGTCGCGGTCCTTAAGCTTTTCGGTGACGGTTTCCATGCGCAGGGCCTTGGCGGTGCGCTCCCGGTCCTCTGCGACGACGAACTTCTCCACGAACCAGGTGATGACGGCGTCGTAATCCAGCGACCTGATGGCTGCCGGGATGCTGTCCTTAAGGGAGATGTTCTTGTATACAAAGATGTTCTTTGTTGGAATGTCGATTTGGCAGATCAAGGTGAAGTTCTTGCTGAGGCCTTCGATAATCTGGTGTTCCAGCAGCAGGTCCTTGGCCCTTTCGATTTTGAGGATGCGGTCGTAGTCCAGGCGCTCTACGATGAACAGGACCTTTACCGGTTCGCCGTTCAGAGTCTCGATGGCCTTGAAGGTGGTCTGCAGCCATCGCCCATCCAGCATCTTGAATTCGCAGGAAAGGGAGTTCTTTTTCTTGAGGTCCTTGCGAAGGATTTCGATGGAGTTGATGCTGCCGATAATTTCTCGGTACTCGGGATCCACCTTGGTCATGAAATCGGCGGTAAGGCCGCTGTAGGTTTCGAACCCTTCGCCAAAGCGCTTGTCGTTTTCGTGCTTTAATATGCGGAAGGTGTCGCGGACCAGGTCTACGGTGATGATGGTGTCGTAGGAGTTGGCCAGCGTTTTCAGGGTGGCATCCATTTCGCGCTTATAGTTCAACTCTGCAATGCCACGCTTGTATTCGGGATGCTTTTCGTAGAAGGCTTCCTTGCTCTGGTACATTTGAACTTCGGCCTCGCGGCTTACATCCTCGATATGCACCGGGTGGGCCATCCAGCTATAGCCAATGGATGCCTGGGGGATCGCCTCCTTCCCCAGCAGGAACTTGAACGCCTCTGCGGACTGCTGAAACTGTTCACGGTCACAGTTGGGAATTACGACGAAGAACTCGTCGCCACTGATGCGGTAGATGTGTTCGCTGGAGAAGTTCTCCAAAAGCTTGCGTGAAAAGGACTGCAAAAAGTCGTTGCCTGCACCGTGGCCGCGGGTGTCGTTGATGAGCTTGAGGCCGTTCAGGTCGGCAAAGATCAAGCCGATGGATCCCTTGCTTTCGCTCTTGGCGAAGTTCTTGCAGAGCAACTGGTAGGAGTAGAAGTTGTTGGTGCCTGTCAGCGTGTCGTACTTGCAGTAGTATTCCAGGTCTCGCTGCCTTTCGATGTCGCGAGAAATGCCATCGTGGATGTCGTTGATGAACATCCAGATGACTTGATTTTCTTCGGAGTACGTAGAGGCCTTGAAAAGGACCTGGGTGACCCAGCGGAACTGGCTGTTGATCTTTCTGCGAATTTGCAGGTGCAGACGGTCGTTTTCGCTGAAGTATTTTTTCAGCGTGCCGATGTCGAGGTTCGTTTCTACGGTCCTGACATCCTTTTCGTGAATAACGCCCGCCTTGCAGATAAAATCAATGGCCTCTGCAAAGGAGGGGTAGTTCTTTTCGCCTTCGATAGCGGTTTCTGGCTTGGAGCTGACGACATTGTACGAGTTTTCGGTGAGATTAATGCGGACTATCTTGTAAAAGGTGTTGCCCAACTCAGAATACGCTTGTACGATGTCATTATCAAAATTCATGACCGCAAATATAAATGTTTTTTATTTGCTCATAAGGCGTAGTTTTCTAATTTTACTCTTATAGGTTTTTATATGTCGCAGTCCATTCGCAATATCGCCATCCTGGCCCACGTTGACGCCGGAAAGACAACCCTGTCCGAGCGTATTCTGTTTGCTGCGGGTGAGGTGCGTCGCCCGGGCAAGGTAGAAGAAGGCCTGGCTACCATGGACTACCTGCCCGAAGAAAAGGAGCGCGGCATCACCATCGAAAGTGGCGTGGCCCATTTCGAGTGGAAGAACACCTGGTTCAACTTTATCGATACCCCGGGGCATGTGGACTTTGGTGCCGAGGTGGATATGGCGCTCACCGCCGTGGAGGGTGCCGTCCTTGTGGTTAGTGCCGCCAGTGGCGTAGAAACCCAGACGGTGGCCGCCTTCAAGAAACTCCGCGAGGCTGGAGTTCGTACGCTGCTGTTCATCAACAAGCTGGACAATCCCGATTATTCCCTGGACGAGACCTTGATCAATATCGAGGAAGTCCTGGGCGTGCGTCCGGTGCTCATGACCGTACCCGAATACGAAAATGGTGAAATGGGCAGCGTGCTGGATGTGCTGAGCAAGTCCCGCCTGGTGCATTCCGAGGACGGAATGGAAGAGGTGGGACCCTTGGATAAAAACGGGTACGCCAACGCCTCCGATAAGACCGCTTGCGATAAGCTGGAAAAACATTACAAGGAAGCGGTGGAGTTTGCCAGCAACTTTGACGATGAGGTTTTGGAACTCGCCCTTGAAGGAAAGCCTGTTCCACCCAAGTCTTTATTGAAGGGCTTAAAGGGCCTTGCTGAAAGCGGTGATTATGCCCTTTGCTATGCAGGTTCCGCCATGGCAGGCTTCGGCGTTCGCAGCCTCTTGACTGCCTTGACTTTCTTTTTGCCGGAAGTTCCTGAATTCGATGAAACTCGGATGGGGCAGGTGATTCGTCTGAGACACTTCAAGGGTGTTGGCGAAATTTCCCTGTTCCGCAGCCATGCTGACATGGAACGCAAGGAGTGGCCTAGCGGATTCGAGTTTTCCCGCATGAAGGCCAACCTGCTGCTGCCCGTTGACGAAATCCGCAGCGGCGACATCTACGCCATGTGCGCCCCCTTTGAGACGGAACTGGGCCAGGTGATCATGCGAGACGGTGCTTGCGAAGAACGGAAAAAGGAAACGGTCCGCGATCGCTACCAGCCCCTTTTGCAAACTCGCGTGGAATGTGTCAGCACCGAGGATTACGCCCACGTGGAACGCAGTCTTTCAACGCTTTCCCGCATGGACCCCAGCTTCCGCGTGCAGCACGACGAGGATGGCGGCTTCTGGTACTTGCATACCGTAGGCGAAGTGCAACTGGAAGTTTTGCTGGCCCGCCTCAAGCGTGAATTCGGATGCCAGGTGCAGGCCGGTTCACCGGAAATTCGCTGGCAGGAGCGCCTAAGCCAGAACCTCGAGGCCGTAGAGAATACATTCCAGCTAGGCCCCCACAAGATTTCCATCAAGCTGGCCGCAAGTCCCATCGAAGGTGTCGACGAGAACAAGGAACTGCATCACGACATTCGCCTGTCCGCAGAGTTTTTGGAAAGTGCCCCTCGAGAAATCCTTGCCGGTGTCCGTTCCGCCCTGCTTGAAACCGCAGAAATCGGAGTCCTCGGCAAGGGCCCCCTTGTAGGCGTCTGCTTTGAAGTTCAGGAATTCACCTGGAGCGAAGGGGCTCTGCCTCCCATGATCAAGAAGTGCTGCGCCGATGCGGTGACGAAGCTGATAAAACCTGCCGATATTACTTTGTACGAGCCTGTAATGGAACTGTCCTTGGAATGCCCGGTTCATTTTGCAGGAAACATCACCAGTGATATCCAGTCCCGCGACGGCAAGGTGAAGGAAATCAATGGCGACGGAAAAACGCACTTTTTGAAGGCGGAGATTCCCCTGCGCAATGTCTTTGGCTACGCCACCAACGTTCGTAGCATCAGCAAGGGTACGGCGCTGTATAGCCTGAAGTTGCTGGGCTATAGAGTTGCCGCACTTTATCTTAAATTATTCTAAGGTTGTTGACTTGGCGCGCTGCGACGCGGAGACGGTTGCGTAGAACGAGGTAAGATGCCAGTTCGTAAAGGAACCGTACGAGTGCCGCGAAGAACAGGGCGAATGAAGCTGATGCGAATAGAAAAAGAATCATGTTTTGTCTCCGTTGAACTGTTTGATTTAGAAAATTTTTGAAACTTCGAGGTCTGAAGGAAGTGCGAAAATGACCTCAAGAATGTTGTGGATTTCTAGGATGGCGTTTGCGACGTAGTAGATGTAAGATTCTAGCATTGAGACTCCTTTTTTTTGACTTAGGCCGGTCGCCTCATTTTGACGATGACGAATGCGTAGCTGATGACGATGAACTCTTTGATTGAAAAGATGGAATTTGGGGGGAGCATGGCACCTCGCTTTCCGGCTAGCGCCAGTTCTGACGGTTGTTGCGCTGGTTGTTGTCGCGCTTGTTCTGATCGTCTTCGTTGATGTATTCGCTGAGGGCCCTGTCTGCCTCGAGGATTATGGGCAGGGCTTCGGCGGCGAGGATTGCGAATCTGAGTAAGGACATGTGGACTCCTTGATGTACTAGAATGGCCGCTACAAAGCAAATCTGGTGCGTAAGTGCACAAACTTGCCGCTGTCGTAGCGGTTCAGGAGACATCTCCTGCTTGATTCGGTATGTAATCGATAATCAAGGAGCCCTGTTGTTACACCCAGGCGTGGTGCTAAGAAAAGCGGATGCTTTAAAAAAGGAGTCTGAATGAGCGTAAATCCCATCCGACTCCCCAAATATACATCTGTGAGGGTGACCGTGTCAATAGTTTTTTTTAAAAAATTAAAAAAGCGCCCCAAATGGAGACGCTTATATAACATATATAATATAATGAGTTTCTAGGACCTGTAGCAGGAGCCGTCCTCAATCATCTGAATCATTTCCCCGATTTTTTGGCACATGTCTTTTGCCGACTCCTTAATTTCCTTTGGCTTTCTGTTACCAAGGTGCTGGCCTGTCCATCCGTGGTCAAAGCCGTTTCTTGAATTGTTGAGTTCCTGTTTCGTTTTGTTCAAAATTTGTACAAAGTCGGGGTTTAGGTGTTTTTCGAAAAGCTCAATTAGGAACCTGGCCTTGGGGTCGTTTTTATTTAGGCAAGTCGCGTTGAACTCTTCTTTTTGGGTTCTCTTATTGAACCTCTTTCCAAGGCCAAAGTCGGCTACCTGCTTGAACGCGTCTGCAAGGGGTCGGGACTTTTCCTGGTCGTTGGCCCTGGTTTTGTAGTTGTATACGCAATTGTCGATGATTTTCCTTTGCTGTAGCAGGAACAGTCCAAGGGATCCGACCCACTCCATCATGGCAGTAAAACCTTGTATGTAAAAGCCGTGCTCGCTATACATCATGATGAGTCTATGCTGCATTTTTAGATAATCGAGGCTGTACTCCCCTTTCAGGGGTGGCTCGCTGACAAGTACTGCAAACTTGTCAATGATGGAATTGAGAATTTGTTTCTTGATTCCGTCTGTGGCGCATTCCGCATCCCTAATTTTTTTCAGCTTGGATATGGATTCCCTGGCGTAGTCCTCAATTTTTGGAAGGTCCGTGTCGTCGAAGGCTCTGATGAGGTCTACTATCGGATCCAGAGTCTCTTTTTCTACTAAGGAGGCAAACGAGGAATTAGAAGAATTTGGATTCTGTGAAAGCTGTAAAAGTTTTGCTGGGTCGGCGGAGTCAACTAGACGGCCAACGGCCTCGCTCCAGTCACTGATGCTGAAAAAGTCACTGACATCAAAAATCTTTTGGTGGATTTCGTGTTCGCCATAAAGGATGGCGTCTACGACAACCCTCTTGACTCTCTTAAGATAGGCGACCGCCGCAGAGAATACAATGGGGACGATTCTAAATCCATGGGTAATGTCAAGAACCAGGTGGTCACCGGGTTCAAAGAAGGATTGCAGTTTTTCGAACCACTCCCAGGCCTTTGTCAGGTCGTCAGAAATAACTTCGTATTGAATATCGCTGTGCAAGTCCTTAATCAAAGGTTCCAATTCGGCAATTCTTTTCTTTTGAGAGCCTTTTTCGCCATCTGTTTCTAGAATGATGCACTTGTCCAGTTTTTCGGCGGGAAACAGTATTAAGATCGCCTCCTGAACGAACTTGGTCTCCTTATGGTTGCCGTCGTTGCGCCAGGACTTGTAGTCGCATTCTTGATAATTACCACTGCCTAAAAAACTTACGAAGATGGTTCTTGCCATACTTTTTCCTTTCCCAAAGTTCCAGTAATTTTAGTAAAAGTCAATGTTCCCGTTCGCCCTAGCGAGACGGGTATCGCGACCAAGCTTGCATGGGCATGACCGAGCCGAAGCCAATGACCGTGTTCTTGCTGACGGAAAGAAGTTACATCCTGGCGGTTCTTGCGCGCTTGCGGAAATGCTCGATAAGCGGGGCCACGGTATCCTTGAAGTCTTCCTTGGATTCAATTCGCACGAAGTCGATGGACATGCGCTGGAACAGTTCCTTGATCTGCTTGCCCTGGCGCTTGGCTTCGCGGGCGAATGCTTCGCGGAAGGCGGCATCGCCGGTATCGATGAGCAATGTCTCGCCGGTTTCGGGGTCTTCAAGTTCTACGAGGCCGGCGGGGGGCAGTTCCATTTCTCGCGGGTCCACCACGGAAACTGCAAGCACGTCGTGGCGCTTACGCAGAATCTTGAATGCGTTCTCGAAACCTTCGTCCAGAAAGTCGCTCATGACCACGACCACGGCCTTGCGGTTCAGAATCTTGCCGGCGTACTCCAGGGCCACCTGTGTGTTGGTGCCGTGGTGCTGGGGCTTGAAGTAAAGGATTTCGCGGATCAGTCGCAGCACGTGCTTGCGGCCTTTCTCGGGAGGGATAAAGAGCTCCACCTGGTCGGTGTAAATCAGCAGGCCCACCTTGTCGTTGTTCTTGATGGCCGCGAAGGCCAAAAGCGCGGTAAGGGTGGCCATGACTTCGCCCTTCATCTGTGTGCCGCTGCCGAACTCGGAACTGCTGGACGCGTCAACCATCAAAAGCATGGTCATTTCGCGTTCTTCGATAAACTTCTTGACGTAAGGAGTGCCGGTACGTGCAGTCACATTCCAGTCGATGGTGCGGACGTCGTCGCCGGGCATGTATTCGCGGACTTCGCTGAATTCCATACCGTTGCCCTTGAAGGAACTGTGGTAGGCGCCGGTCATGACGGTGTCCAGCGTACCGCGAACGGAAAGTTCAATGCGGCTGACGGTCTTTAAAACTTCTTTATCAAGCATATTAATCTCTTTCGGGAGTTAATATATAAAAAAGCGGGTGCCGTAAAAAATCAGAATCAACTGTTTTTTTAAGGACGAATTGTTGTAAATGACTTGAATGTGGCATCGGTCTTCAAAAAAATGTATAATTCTCCCATAAACGACTTTGCTGAAATAACCCCCAGAAGGAGTCCCTCATGGCAAAGACAACCGCTGATCCCGAAGTTCACGACGGTCCCATCCCTTCGGCGTCTAAACGCGAAAGGGAACTCCCCGTGGATGGAAACGCCCCTATTTGGAAGGCCTTGTCCGTCGTATTGGCGATGCTTGCCGTGGCATACGATGTGTCTCCGGTCGACGCGGTGCCCGATGCCGTTCCCGTATTGGGTTGGCTGGACGACGTGGGCTTTACGGTGATGGCGGCCCTGAATGTGTACCAACAGTTCGCAAAGGATCAGACTTCCATGCTGGTGAGGCTGGTCAAGTACGTCAAGTGGATGCTGGTTGCACTGATTCTCTTGGCGGGGGTTGCCATTGGCGGCCTGGTGACCGCCATTATGGCTCTGGTGACCCGCTAGAATCCCATGGTTCTGCCTGCGCGGCTGTCCTTGCAGCGCAATTCCTTGCGGAGTTCCGCCTCGATGCGGTCGGGGGTCTTGCTGCTTGCGGGGAAGAAGCGCAGTCTTCCGTTGACGGCGTTGAAGTCGCCGGGGGTGAGCATGGGCAGCTGCATCACGGAATCGGGGCAGCAGGTCTCGGGGAAGAAAACGTTCCAGATGTGGCGAACGCCTTCGGGCTTAAGGTAGTCGAAGCCTAGCTTCAGGGCGAAGCGGCGGGAGCTTGCGGGGTCCAGGTGGTTCACGAAGTTGGTGGCGGCCACGAAGATTCCCTTGAAGTTTTCCATCTGGGTGAGCAGTTCGTTGACCTTGCTGATTTCGTGATTCTGACTTGCGCCTGCGCGGTCGTTCAGGATGCTGTCGGCTTCGTCGAAGAAGAGGATGGACTTGGTGCGGTTCGCCTCTTCGAAGGCTGCGGCGATCTGTGCTTCGGTCTGGCCTACATACATTCCCAGCAGGTCGCTTGCACGCTTGATGATCAGGTTGCGGCCAAGGCTGCGGGCCAGGTGGCGAACGAACTCGGTCTTGCCGGTACCCGGGGGGCCGTAGAGCAAGATGTTCAGGGAATTGGGTGCGGAATCTTCTTCCAGAGTGCTCCACACCTGATCGTAGTTCTTGACAACTTCCATAATTTCTGCGGTGGATCCTTCGATGTTGAGGCCTTCCAGGGAGTAGCTGGGGGCGTGACTTTCCACATCCTTCAGGGAACCGTTGCGGATTCCCATCAGGCGAGTGTGGGCCTTCAGGAGACGGGCCATGGTCTTGTAGTTTTCGGTAATGGGGGTGACTCCGTTCAGGAGCAGGTCCTTGGTGTGCTGCACGGCCAGGGTAAAGCCCCCTGCCATGGCGGGGTATTCCACCACGAGTTTCAGCTTTTCCTCGTCGGTGAGCATGTCCTCGGCTTCCTGGGCCTTGAGCACGGAGTTCAATACGCTAAGGCGCTCGTCCTTTGCCAGGGGCTTGAATGCCATGGAGAAGTCGAAGCGGCGGCGGGTACTGTCTTCTACGAGGCTCATCTTGTTGCTGATCCAGATGACCGGGGTCTTGAGGGTTTCGAAGAAGCGGTTTAGGGTGCCCTTTTCGGCGAAGTTCAGCACCATGTCGGCCTCGTCCACCAGGATGAAGCCGCGGTTGTGTTCGCAGTGCCAGTCGGCGAGGGTCACGGCGCGCAGGCGGTATTGCAAAAGGCTGCTGTTGCGTGCCTCGTGGAGGCGGCCTCCCATTTCTTCGTCGTCCACGTCGATGCTCACTTCCCACAAGGGGACTTTCAGTTCCTTGGCCAGCGCCCTGGAAAGCTCGGTCTTGCCGGTGCCGGGGACGCCGTAGAACAGGATGTTCAGGGGCTTTTCGCGCTTGTGGTTCTTCAGCAGGGTAAGGGCCATTTGAGCGTCGGGATTGTTGCCCTGGAGCTGATCGAAGCTGACGGTTGCCTTGGGGGCTTCCTTGAATGCCTTCATGTCGGCGCCGTCGGAGTAGCCGCTAAGGAACCTTGTGACTTCCCTGGGGATGTCCAGCTGGTTGTCAAGAAGGTTGAGGCGGCTGATGGCACTGTCCTTGCCGAGGAGTTCCGAAATCTTGTCGCGGTTGAATCCGGTGGCGCGGGCGATGTTCTCGAGGCTGTTGGCGTTGGCGTCGTTGTCGCGGAAACGGCGGTGGCGCAGGAAGTTGCGCTCGCAATCCTCGATTTCAAGGTCGTTGCTGTCGCGGAGCCACAGGTAAAGGAGCAGTTCCAGCTCGTCGTCGCTCAGACGGTAGGTCTTCTTGACCTTCTGCACACGCTTGAAAGAGGCGTCCTTTTCGCTGATTCCCTTGCGGAGAGCTTCCATGGCGTAGTCCCTGAAGTTGGCGCAGGTCAGGCGTTGCAGTTCCTGGTACAGGTGGGGTGCCATGTCGTTGGAATCTACGCCCTGGATGATCTTGAGCAGGTTTGTCGCGGCCTTGTCCGTGCAACCGGGCTTCGCCTCGTCGATGTAGCGCTGGACGGCGCGGAGAACGCGGCCGCAGCAGACATCCGTGCGGAGGTCGTCTTCGTCGTCGATGAACTCAAATTCTTCGGGGTCGGTCTTCTTGGAGGTCTTCTTCTTGGGCTTGGCCAGGAACTTCTTGAAATAGGCCACAATGTCTTGTACGTAGTGCATGGTGTGGGCTTCGTCCATCAGGCGGATGGCGACCTTGCGGTTGACGCATTCCGGGGCGGCCTGCATGATGCGTACCCAGTATTCGAGAATCTTGAGCGTTGAAAAGACGATGCCACTGGAGTTGGGCTTGATTTCCGCGTTTTCAAGCTTTGTGGCGATTTTACTGAAATAAGTATTCATATAACCCTATTTTTTTAATCGGGGAATCCCCTCCCCTCAAAGGTTATATCGTTTCTTATTTGAAAAATGTAAAAGGATTCCTTATAGGGTGTCGCGAAGGGTATACTTGCTGCTTCGTCCACCTTTTTTGTCGGCCCTGGCCACGCCCTTTTGAATCAGGGACTGTATGTCGCGCAGGGCGGAATCGTGGCTGACTTCGGTGAGGGCGGCGGCATCCCTTACGGAGAATGTCACGGGGAGCGTTCCTGCCCGGACCGCGTCGATAATCTTTCGCTCGCGGGGGGTGAAGTCCGTATTCTGGAATTTCTGCTGGAACTGCAATTTCTGAACCGCCTGGGACAGGTTCCGCTGCCGTTCTGAAATGGCTTGGCGAAGCATCTTGAGGAACCAGAGAATCCACTGCGTAAGGTCGCCGTTGCCGGACTGGGCCTTGGCAAGAATCTGCAGGTACTCTTCACGGTTCTGTAAAATCTGCTGGTTCAACGCGTACGTAATTCGGGGCGCGGATTCGCTGCGTGAAAGAAGCATGGCGCTGAGGGTTCTTGCGATTCTACCGTTGCCGTCTTCGAAGGGGCGGATGGTCAGAATCCAGAACTGCGCAATGGCCGCCTTGATGACGCCGTCTTCGCCGCTGGTTTCAAACCACTGCAGAAAGCGATCCATCTCGTGCTCGATGCGCTCGGCGGAGACTCCCCAGGCACTTTCCTTTGTTCTAAAATTCTTTACTTTGTTCTGGCCGATGGCGGTGTGCCATGCGAAGAGTCTTTCGGCGGTCAGGGGCTGGCTTGTGTTCTGTATGGCGCCGAGAATGTTTCTGATCTTTGGCACGGCGTCGTTCTTCTTTTGAATTTCCGCCTGGATGTGAGCGATGCTTTCGCCGCGGTTCCTTTCGCTGTGCTCCCTGGGGTCGTCGATGGCGAAGTTTGCGAAGATGTCTTCGGCAAGTACTTGCGTGTCGTCGCCTTCGGCGTTGACCACTTCGGAGATCCCCAACAGTTTGCCTTCCTGTAAGCGGGTCTGACCCAAGGCGTCCATGACGCTTTGAAAGTTGTAGCGGAACCGGGTCCAGTCAGGGTATTGGTGGATGTAGAGCATGGATAGTGAACAGTGAAGGGTGAACGGTCGAAAGTTAAAAAATTCAATCGCAATTTTAATACTAACCTCCAATCACTAGCCTTTAATCACTTGTTTATCTTTCTACATTTTGTTCATGCAGAAGATTGATACCTGGTACAAGGCTGAGGGCCACTGCCCCGAAGAAGATTTTGAACTGGCTAGCTACCTGCTTTTCGAAGCGGGTGTTGCCACCCTCGAAGAGTTGGACCCAAAGGAGGCGGGCCGCACCGATTTCTGTTTCTACACCGGAGACAAGGAAGAGCGTGACCGCATCGTGGCCCAGTTCCCCCAGTACAATTTTACCGTAGACGAAGAGGAAGCCAAGGATTGGGACAAGTGGTGGCGTGATCGCGCCCAGCCCGTTTCGGTGAGTCCCCGTCTGTGGGTGCGCCCCCCCTGGGTTGAATTTACTCCCGATGATCCCAAGGCCGTTGTGCTGGAACTGGAGGCCAAGACCGCTTTCGGTACCGGTGAACATGACACCACCAGCAGTTGCGCCCACTTGATGGAATCCATCGATTTTAACGGCAAGTCCGTTTTGGATATCGGTACGGGTACAGGTATCTTGGCCATGTTTGCCCGCCGCATGGGCGCTCGCATGGCAGTGGGTACAGAGATTGACCCTCTTACCATCCCCTGCATCCGCGAAAACTTTGAACGCAACGGCTTCGACGCCAGCGACTGCGTGCTAGGATTTTTGGATTCCTTCAAGGATGGTGCCAAGTTCGATGTGATTCTTTGCAACATGATCCGCAGTGAGCTGTGGCCCATGCGTGATGACATCGAAGACTTGCTTGCGCCGGGCGGCGAGCTGATTATCAGCGGCCAGCTGCTCACCGAAAAGGATTACATCCTCAAGTGGTTTGAGGGTGCCGGCTTCTCTGTAACCCAGGAAAGAACCAGTGGCGAGTGGTGGAGTGTGCTTGCAAAGAACGCGTAAGCACGAACCCCGGTGGCAATTGCGTAGGTCGAGAGAAGCGGTCATGGTAGACTTGTTTGAAGTAATGCATGGCAGAAAGAGCGTTCGGGAGTTTGAGCGCTACGAGGCGACGGCTGAGGAAATCGATCGCATCGTGGAGGCTGTTCGCCATGCTCCCAGCGGCAAGAATTCGCAGCCGTGGAAACTCTTCTTACTTCAGGGGGAATCCATCGAAAGTCTCCGAGTAGAGCTTTGTCGCCGCTTTGACGAAAACGCCCCTGCCGCCGTTGAATTCGAAACGACCCTGCTGCCCGCCTACAAGCGCCGCGCCGTGGAACTGGGCAAGTCGCTGTTCATTCACAAGGGAATCGCCCGCGAGGATAAGGCTGGCCGCCGTCTCCACGATCGCGAAAACTTTAAGCTCTTCGATGCGCCCCAGGCGTTTCTCCTGGGCGTCGATAGGCATGCCCAGCACGAGGGCACCATCATGGACTGCGGCATTTTCCTCGGATACCTGATGCTTGCCGTAGAGGGCATGGGTTTCGGCAGCTGCCCCCAGGTGAGCCCGCTGATGTATCCCGACGCATTACGCAGCGTCGTCCCCGAATCCGAGGATATCAAGTTCCTCTGTGTGCTGCCCTTCGGCAAGCCGCTTGCCAATAGCCACGTCAACAAGTTTACGCCGACGAGGGAACCCGCCGACGTATGGTTCAAGAAAGTATAGAAGGTATGTATAGGCGCCACTTAGGTGCGCGAAACGCCGCTTGTCTAGCGTCCGCGGCGGTGTGAACCAAACTGCACTGGGGAATTGTTACGGGGCTTGCGCTGATCGTCGCGACTATTACCACGGCGATCGTCACGATGGAAACCGCGGCGGCCTTCCTGGCGTTGAACGTCCCGTTGCTCGTCCCGCCCTTCATTCCGTCTTTCGTGGCGCGGCGTCCAGGTCTTGTCGCCGAATTCGGCCTGTCTGCGTTCACGACGGGCGGAGTTCTCCCAGCGGCCCTTTTCGCCTGACTTTTGCGGGACGATGGAAACGGCGCTGCGTTCGGCGCGCTTTTGAAGGTCGCGCTCACGGAACTCGGGATTTTCCTCACGTTCCCTGCTGGGACTGAAGTTCTTACCCTCGGCGATGGCGGTTCTGCTCAAAAGCAGGCGGCCGATTTTGCCCAGCTTCAGGCGTTCCAAGGTGGCGCGAATCTGCGGGCGGTTCTCGGGAATGTACCAGAAGAAGAACTGTTTCTGGCTCTTCTTTTGTTCCGGAGTCTTTGCCACGTAAAGCGGTGTTCCATCCGGCTTCATTTCGGCGTAGAACATTTCCGTGGCAATCGTCATGGGGGTGGGCGTAAAGTCCTGAACCTGCTCCAGCTGGAATCCCAACTGCTTGGTTTCAAGGGCAAGTTCAGCCATGTCGGCCTCGGTACATCCCGGATGGCTACTGATGAAGTA
>JAZLKH010000011.1:0-65453 GCA_045597545.1 Fibrobacter sp. | reverse complement strand
CAGCTGGGATTCACCAACGCTTCGGCACTCCGACGCTGGTTCGCTTACAAGTTGGGTTTTATGAGCCTTTGAATGTTTCTGCGGTGATCGAGGGAGGGTCATACCCGTTCCCATTCCGAACACGGAAGTCAAGCCTCCTATCGCCGATGGTACCTGGCCCCCGGGCCCGGGAGAGTAGGTCGCTGCAGGATTCGCGGGGCCCCTGAGCTTAAAGCTCGGGGGCCCCTTTTTTTTGTCCTGCGGCTGGCGCGTCTCGCATCCCTCGGCCATCCTGCGGGCATGTCGCCTGCTGTCGCCGGCGCATTACGGCGTTGTGCGCACAGTTCCCGGTGCGGTGCGTAGGTTTTGCATTAAGGAAAAAGCCACCGTAGTAACGGTGGCTTTGGGCGTTTTAAGGCATTCGTTGTTTTTAGCTAGCATCGCGGAGGGCTTTGGATGCGTGTCCTTGCCAGCCTTTGGGAACAGCGTCGCCTTCTTCTATGTCTGCGATTTGGTCGTTGACGGAGGCCAGCTGCTGGGTGGATACGTTGATGCGTTCCTGCAGTATTTCCACATCCCTGTCGCTGAGGGCGTGGCTGTACTTTTCCAGGCGAGCTTCTGCGAAGTTGATTCGCTTGATGAGCTTGTTGCGATCAGCGACGAGGTGGCGGTAGGCAGCGTTTTTCATGAGCTGTTTGTTATCTTTCATCTTTTTCTCTCCAGAAGATGTTTTAAGATGTCCTTAAGGGGCGCGCCTCCCTTACACTAACCTTATCGCATATGCCATGTTTTTTTGTAAAAGGGAATTTGAATGTTTTTTTACCGTGTTTTTTTATATTAGTTCGCATGATTCGTCTGTATGCGTGCAACTCATATGATTTAAAGTAGAAGATGATGCGTATTGCGGTTTATGTTCATGGAAAGGGTGGGAATGTCGCCGAGGCGGACCATTACAAGGCTCTATTGCAGGGCTATGAGGTGGTGGGCCTTGAATATAAGGCTGAAACGCCTTGGGAGGTGATTCCTGAATTTCAGGCTTTCTTTGCGGGCCTTAAGGATTACGATTCTGTGCTGCTGATTGCCAATAGTATCGGGGCGTACTTTTCCATGATGGCTTGCCCTAGGGTTGAACGTGCGCTCTTGATTTCTCCTATCGTAAATATGGAGAAGCTCATTTGCAATATGATGCTTTGGGCGGGCGTCTCTGAAGAGGAACTGCGCGAGAAGGGTGAGATTCCCACTGCATTTGGCGAGACTCTTTCCTGGGAGTACTTAAGCTATGTCCGGGAGCATCCTGTTCGATGGAACGTTTGTGAACGAGATGCCGCGAATTTTATGCCTACGGATATTTTGTACGGTTCCGCAGACAACCTCACGCCTTACGATGTTGCTTGCGAATTTGCCCAGCGGGTAGGCGCATCCCTTACGGTGATGGAGGGTGGCGAACACTGGTTCCATACTGATGAGCAGATGGATTTTTTGGATCGGTGGGTTGAAAGATGCGTGGATTGCGTTTCTTGAAGATTACGTTTTGCGCGTTTGCTGTTGCCATGGCTGGTGTGGATTCCGCCTTGCCGAAGGCCGCTGTGGAACTTATGTGCGATGGCTCGGTTCTCGCGATTTCGTCGGATGAGCTTGGCGAGGTGTTGAATAATAACGTGAGCTTTGCCGAGGATCGCTTTGGCTACGTCAACGCCGCTTGCTATTTCAACGGTCTGGATGCCTTTGTCGAAATTCCCGATGCAGATGTGTTTAGTATTTCCACTACGGGGGCGTTGACGGTTTCTGCGTGGGTGAGTCCTGAAACCTTGAACTTTGAGAATAACGACAATGGATATGTTCACTGGATGGGAAAGGGAATGCCCCAGCAGCATGAGTGGGCGCTCCGCATGTACAACAGGGATTTGGTCGAGGGGCAGGAGCAGCGACCAAACAGGATTTCGTCTTATGCCTTTAACTTGTCGGGAGGACTGGGCTCGGGAAGCTACGTGCAGGAGAAAATCGCTGCAAACGAGTGGATTCACGTCGTGGCCCGCTACGATATGGAAAGCAATTCCATCAGCATTTACAAGAACGGTGTGCTGAAGGATACAGATACGCTGACAGATGACACCTATAATGTGCATCCGGAGAATGGGACTGCGCCGGTACGCATAGGCACCCGCTCCAAGTGGAGCTTCTTTAAGGGTCGAATCGATGATGTAAGATTCTATGATTATGCGCTTTCGGAAAGCGAAATCCTGGCCCTGTTCAGCGAGATGTGTAAAGCGTGTGGTGCAGATTCATCTGGACCCACCGCTATCCATAAAAGGGTTTATGTGCAATCGGTTTCTAAGCCGGCACCGAATATTTATCGCGTCAAGAAAAAGAATTTCCTTGTAGATGGTCGGGTGGAGCGGTAAAAAGGGAGCCTTTACGCTCTCACCTTTCGCCTATTTCCAGAGGGCGGGAATGGAACTTGCGCTGTCGTAGATGTCTTCGGCTTCGCGCATGGGCACGGACTTGCTCTTGAGGGGGAGCATGCGGTGGGCGTCGGCGTTGGCGGCTGGCACTGCCTTCTTGTACCAGCGAAGGGCGATGTTGTACATCTTGGCTCGTTCCAGCAGCTTGCCGATGGCGATGATGGCTGCATCGGTGGAGACGTCGCTGAACTTGGAAAATTCCTCCAGTTCCCTTTCCCAGAAGTCCACTTCTTCGTAGCAGGGAGGCACCGCGGATTCGCCGATGGTGACGGCTTCCTGGTTGACGCCTGCGAGCTTGGGGTCTGCGGAGAGCATTGCGTTGATGGCTTCGGCCAGTTCCTTGCGGCCAGTCCTTTTAGCGATTTCCAGCCAAGGCGTGTAGAAGCGAGCGACCCCGTGGAAGGCCTGCATACGGCCCAGGGATTCAACGGCCTCGGCGTTACCTGCTTCCTTTGCCTTTTTGTACCAGCTGGCGGCTGCGGCGTGGTTGCCTTGGGCTTCGCACTGCTTTCCGAAATCGTTTGCCATGGTTCCGTCTTCGGCCTGCTTCATCTTGATGGCCTGTTGGGCGGAGGCTTCGAAGCCGTCGAATGCGTCGTCGAGTTCGCTTGCGGAGAGGTACATTTCGTAGGCCTGGTTGAAGCGGGCGGCCTTTTCGAAGTAGTTTGCCAGGGCAAGGGCCAGCTGACGGGTGAAGGGGGGATTGTTGTAGACGTAGCCTTCCCAGTCGCTGACTTCGGATTCGGTGGCGGCTGCCGTGGTTTCGGTTCCTGCGGCGATGGCCGCGGCATAGCCCTTGGCCTGGGCGATCTTGTCCATGGCCTTGCGGTAGTCGGCTGCGGACTGGTCCAGGTCGGTTGCATTTTCGATGAGGGCGAGCAGGGCCTGGGCGATTTCGAAGTGGCCCTGGTTCTTTGCCATGATGAGGCGGTTGTAGTAGCTGATTACGGCTGCGTTTTCCATGCTTGTTGCCCTCGATAAAAATGAGTGGGTGTTGGCCCGTTGTCCCATAAATAGAATTATTTTGCGGAGGGGCATTTCGAATGCAAAAAAATTTACGCGTTTATAGCGTTTTTTGATTTAGATTTAGGCTTATGAAAAGAATTACTTCCCTTAGGATCGAGAAACTTTTTGGAACTTTCGATTACGATATCGACTTTGACAAGAACGACGGCTTTACCATTTTGACGGCCCCAAACGGCTTTGGAAAGTCCACGATTCTGAAGATTATCCGTGCCGCGGCCAGCGGCAACATCTGCTACTTTGCGGGTCTTGTGTTTGACCGCATCGAGATGAGCTTTAAGGGGGCCCTTGGCGACGAGTGGCGGCCCCGTATAGGCCCCGGTTCGGAACCCCTGCCCGACGAGGAGGCGTCCAAGCCCAAGGAGACCGTATTTGTCATCGAGAAGGTGCCGCGGATGGTGGAGATTCCCCCCGAGGCCGAGGAGGAGGTGACTCCGGGTAGCGACATGGAGGAGGATTCCATGCCCTACACCTGCTACGTGAGATGCGACGACTCCGAGGCGGTCTTTACGGACGAGGATATCGACAGGGTGACCAACGATGTGGTGGCCGCGATTCCCTCGCTGGAGCCCATGCTGCCCTTTATGAGCGCGGGAGGTTCTTGCCGCCTGTGGAAGGACAAGCGCGACGGCGAGGTCTATGACTTGTCCGGGGTATATCAACGCTACGGCTTGCAGTTCCGTAAGATGTTCGCCTGGATTACGCCCATGGTTCGCCGCCTGAACTTCATGGTGAACTATATCAGCACCAACCGCCTCTACGACGAGGAGAACGACCGTACGGTTTCGCCCCTGGGACGCCCGATACGTTCCAGGAGCCTGTCCGAGAACCAGGAGGGCCGTAGCGCCCACCTTCTTAAGATTTTCAGCATCAGCAGCGATATCCGCATGGCCTACAACCGCTACATGCGCGAACAGCTGCAGACCGCCCGCAACCTGGAATCCAACTTCGTGGACCGCGTGGTGGAAAGGTTGAACAACAAGGAGCGCCCCTCTAGCGAGGAGCTTCGCAAGAAGATCAACACGAAGATTACCGGCATTCGCAAGCTGGAGAACAGCTGCAACGAGTTCGGCATCACTTCGGCCAACAGGATGAATCGCGACTTGCAGACGGACGACGACTCGGCCCTGGTGGTGTTTGACATGTACCTGGACGACGTGAGGGAGAAGCTGGTGGTGTTCAATCCCCTGCTGAAGAGGTTGAAGGTCTTTACGGATTCCCTAAAGGCCCTGCTGGATTTGAAGACGGTCTCCATAAACCTTTCGCAGTGGGACAACATCCTGGAGGTGAAGAACTCCATATCGAACGCGAGCATTCCCCTGGACGCCCTGTCGTCGGGGGAGCAGCACCTGATCGTACTCCTTGGCCGCCTGCTGTTCGACGCCAGCAATTCCGATGCGCTGGTGATGATGGACGAGCCCGAGATTTCGTTCCACCCCAGCTGGCAGGAAAAGTTCTCCGACATTTTGTTCAAGATCCAGAACGAGTCCAAGGAGACGAAAAACTCCAAGACGGTGAAGCGCCACTTTATCATAGCGACCCATTCGCCCGCATTTATCGGAGACCATTGGGATAAGACCGTTGAACTTGCAAAGATGGTGAAGTAGGCCCGGTTTTTATAGATGCAGTCCTTTGAGTCCCTAGAAGATTTTGACAGGAATCACCCAAGTTACGGGGTGAATCTTGCCCGCATGCGCAATGACGCCGCCCCGGAGAAGGCCACCCTCTTTGTGGAAGGGGATGACGACCGGAAGTTTTATCGCGCCCTGTTGAAGGATGCCTCCAGATGGACCATCGTGGTGGCTCACAAGAAGCAGGGGGTGATGGAGCGCTACCGGCGTTTCCTGAAGAATCCCGTGGAGGTGCCCTACGCCTATTTTTGCGCCGACCTGGATTTCGACTATGCGCTGGAGCTGTTTTCCGGAAAGGGAAAGTCCGGTGCCCCGGAGCGCCTGGTGAAGGCGGACAACTTCTTTTACCAGCTTTTCGACATCGCGGCGAGGGACGGCTACAGCGATATGGAATCCTTCCTGTTTATGTCGGAAGCCTACCGTTCGCTGATGGTGGAAATCTACGACGACGACGAGGTGATCGACAGCATTCGCAATCGTATCCTGGACATGGCCGTGGTCCTTGGGGCGTTCCGCATCGCCAATGTATGGGTCTGCGAGGAGATGAAGGTTCCCCAGGGCGTTTCCATTCTGTGCAATCGGAGCAGGGAGCGCGCGGATTTGGAAAGGGAGAAGTTCGACGTGACCTTCATGGACAGCTTTGGCCTTGTGGACTTTAGGAACATGACCTGCTCCAGCATCGAGGATATCGGCGTGGTGCTTACGGCGATCTTTGGCGAGGAGGAGTTTGGAGGATTCCTGCCCCAGGTGATCGAGAAGGCGAAGGACATTTACCATGCGGCAAGAAGAAAGCCCCAGATGCGCCGCTACCTGATGCGCGGCCACGACCTGACGGAACTTTTGGCCTGCAAGCTGGTGTATGATAAAAAACTCACTATCGACATGGGCAAGGGTCCTGCACGCTCTATCAACGAGAAGCTGCGCGACGCCCTGGAATCGGATCTGCGAAAGGCTGCGGGGGGCGCCCTGGCCGAAATCAAGAAGTTCCCTCTCGGAACAATTCTTCGTTAATTTTTCTGGGACCTTTGACAAGGCGCGTCTTGTCTACGATATCACTTGTAGCGGCGTCACGGAAGTTGTCGCGGAAGCTGTCTTTATTTGACATTTGGCGGCTTTGGCGCGATGCTATATTTTGTGTGAATAAGTAGAGGTTTTATGAAGTTCTTGCATACAGCGGATTTGCACATAGGTAAGCGAATTTGCGAGCATTCCATGATTGAAGACCAGAAGCATGTTTTGGCCGAGATTTTGAAGGTTGTGGCGATGGAGAGGCCCGACGCTGTCCTTATTGCTGGCGATGTTTATGATAAGTCGGTGCCCAGTGCCGAAGCGGTGCAGGTTCTGGACGATTTTTTGGTGGCCCTTGCCGATTTGAATGTGCCTAGCTTTGTGCTCAGCGGAAATCACGATTCTGCGGAGCGTATCGCCTTTGGTGGCCGCCTGATGGAAAATCGCGGAATCCATATGTCGCCGGTTTATAATGGCACTTTTGCCCCGGTGACCTTGAAGGATGAGTTTGGCGAAGTGGATGTGTGGATGTTGCCTTTTGTGCGCCCTGCCGAAGTTCGTGCCTGCCTTGGCGTGGGTGAAGCTGCCGATGCGGAGCGTGCCCAGGTAACGGATTACACCAGCGCCATTCAGATGGCTCTTTCGAAGATGAAGCACATCCCTGGCCGCCGCAATGTGCTGGTGGCCCACCAGTTTGTGACTGGCGCCCAAGTAGATGAAAACGGATCCGAAGAATTCGTAGGTGGCTTGGACAATGTGGAAGGTTATGCCTTCGATGGTTTTGACTATGTGGCCCTGGGTCATATTCACCGCCCCCAGAATGTGATGAAGAATGAAGCTGGCGTGGGTCGAGTACGCTATAGCGGTACGCCCCTGAAGTATTCTCTTTCCGAAGCAAACCATGTGAAGTCTTTGACTGTAGTGGAGCTTGGAGTTGCCGCGGGGGATGCTGGCGATAACTGTGCCGGGACTGCCGAGCTCAAGATTCGCGAGATTCCCCTGAAGGCGAAGCGAGAAGTGCGCAAGATTGAAGGGGAGTTCGCCACCTTGGTTTCTGCGGAATATCGCGATGCCCAGGTTCGTGAAGGCAAGAGCCTTGAAGATTACGTGTACGTTGTCTTGACAGATGAAAACGATGTGCCAGATGCCGCAGCCAAGTTGCGGGCCTATTATCCCAACTTGATGACTTTGACCTATAACAACTCTCGTACCCAGGGTGTTGCCAATTTTGATTTTGAAAACGTGGACCAGAAAACTCCTTCCCAGGTTTTTGGGGACTTCTTTAAGGAGATGAACAATCGGGAAATGAACGAGGATGAAGAAAGCTTTGTAAAAAGCCTGATTGATTCCATTTGGGAGGGCAAGTAATGAGACCCCTTAAGCTTGTGATTACTGGTTTTGGCCCTTATGCCGAACGTACTGAAATTGACTTTGAAAAGTTGGGAACCCACGGCTTGTACTTGATCAGCGGCGATACGGGCGCTGGCAAGACCACCATTTTTGACGCCATCACCTACGCCCTTTTTGGGCGGGCCAGCGGCAACAACCGCGACGATGCAAAGTTGTTCCGTTGCCTGAATGCAAAGCCCGAGACTCCCACATCGGTGGAACTCACTTTTGCATACGGCGGAAAGGAATACCGTATTTGCCGCAATCCTGAATATGAACGCCCGGCAAAGCGCGGCAGCGGTACCACCAAGGAAGCCGCCGCAGTGACCTTCTATTATCCCGATGCTTTTGGCCGCGTTACGGAAACCAGCCGCAGTGTGTCTAAGGAAAAGGACGTGACCGAGGCTGTAAAGGCGGTCACCGGAGGGTTAGATCGCGATCAATTTTCCCAGATTGCCATGATCGCTCAGGGCGACTTCATGAAGATCCTTTTGGAAGATACAAAGGACCGTCGAGAAACTTTCCGCAAGATTTTTAAGACCGAAAACTTTGAAAAGCTCCAGAAGCGTTTAAGCGAAGAAGCTTCGAAGTACGGCAAGACCTGCGAGGACTTGGTCCGCGCCGCCTGCACTCACGTGTCTCATATCCAGTGCGATGAAAATTCCAAGTTTGCTGCGGAGGTCTTGAACAAGAGGGAAATGGCTGCCGGTTTCCAGATTGCCGATTGGAACGAAGTGTGCACCCTGCTTCAGGATGTGTTGGCTGAAGATGCCCTGCTTGAAGAAAAACTGAAAACTGAGTTGCAGGGAATTGCCAAAAAGATTTCGGAGCAGGATGCAGAAATTGGCAAGGCCAGCGCCGCGGTAAGGAATCGCTGCGACTTGAAGACTGCTCAGGAAAAGCTCCCCTTTAAGGAAGCTGACCTTAAGGCAAAACTTGACGCCAAAATTGCTCAGGAACAAAGACAGCTTGAACGCGATAAGTTGCAGGAACAGATTACCACAATCAGCAATTCCTTGCCCCAGTACGACAGCCTGGAAAAGGATCGTGGCGATTTGAAGGCAAGGACTGTTGCATTGCAGAATGGTCAGGGAAAACTGAGGATTAGCCAGGCTGATTTTGAAAATAAGTCTGCTGAAATCCAGAGGCTGAAAAACGAGTTGGAAGGCCTTTCTAACGCTGGCGAAAACAAGGCTAGGCTGGAAGGTGAAATCAGGGAACTGAATAACCGTCAAGGTGATATTCTGAACGTAGGCAAGCAGCAGAAAAAGTACAACGATGAAGTGGAAAAACTGCAGCATGCCCAGGCGGATTACTTAGATGCTGAAAAGATTTATTCTGCCCTTCACGATGATTATGAATGGAAGAATCGCGCCTTCTTGAATGAGCAGGCAGGCATTCTCGCTGCTGATTTGGAAGAGGGGTGTGAATGCCCTGTTTGCGGTTCTACGCATCATCCTCATAAGGCTTGCAAGTCTGTGGAAGCCCCCACTCAGGCGGAATTGGAAACTTTGAAGGCAAAAGTCTCTGCAGCAGAAACTGGACGCAACGACAAGAATAGTACTGCCGTTCAGCAGAAGGGTATTTGCGATGGCTTGAGGGAAACTCTTCAGGCAGAATTGAACAAGCTGTTTGGTGGATGCGCTATTGAAGACGCCAAGGCTCGAGGCAATGAAGAATTCCAGAAGAATCGCGAAGCTTTGGCACGCCTCAATGAGGAATTGACTGTTGAAAACCGGAAGGCCAGTCGTAAGCTTGAACTTGAAAATAAGGAAACCGGAATTCCTGCCCAGGAGAAGCGCCTGGAGGAACTGCGCAATGTTGGTGAAGAGCTGAACCGCAACAATATTGCAGTGGCTAAAGAAATCGAGGCTCTGAACAATTCCATTGCAGAAAAGCAGAGGAATCTGGCTTTTGAAAGTAGGGCTATGGCCTCCAGCGAAATTCAGAAGTTGCAGGGTGCACTAGATAGTTCTAATAAGGCCTTGAAGGATGCAACCGATGCGTACAATAATTGCGAAGGTGAAGTCAGGACTTTGAAGGGCCAGATCGAGGCCTTCAATAAAGCTCTGGAAGGTGTTCCGGAATACGACTTGGCTGCTCTGGATGCTGCCAGCAAGGCACTCAAGGAACTTCAGGGCAACAAGACTAACCTTTGGAAAAATGCCTCCGGTCGCGTTACTCAAAATCAGCGAACTCTCGAAAATATTCAGGATGTTGCTGCAAATCTTGGCGAAACCAGCAAGAAGCGTCAGTGGCTCAAGAACCTTGCGGACACGGCAAACGGCGGCCTTAGCGGTCGCGAAAAGCTGATGCTTGAAACCTACGTGCAGACCTCGTATTTTGATCGCATTGTCCATAGGGCAAACATTCGATTCCGCATTCTTTCGAACGGGAAGTACGAGCTTGTCCGTCGAACGGAAGCTTCTAATAATCGCGCTCAAACGGGCCTGGACCTGAATGTCATCGACCATGCCAGTGGTCGCCAGCGTGAAGTAAAAACCTTGAGCGGTGGCGAAAGTTTTCTGGCCTCATTGTCGCTGGCCCTGGGCCTTGCCGACGAAGTGCAGAGTTCCGCCGGCGGCATCCAGCTGGACACCATGTTCGTGGATGAGGGCTTTGGGTCCCTGGATGATGAAAGCCTGAAGTCTGCCATCAACGTGTTGCAGAATCTGGCCGGCGATCATCGCCTGGTTGGAATCATCAGTCATGTAGGCGAGCTGGAGAAGAAAATCGACAAGATTGTTCGCGTCACCAAGGATGAAGTCAAGGGAAGCGTGGTCAGTTATAGTTAAACACCAGGTGCCATTCCAGTTCGAAGTAGGTCGCCATGTAATCGTCCTGGTTGATTCTCTCGCCGATTTTTTTGCCCATGTCGTGGACGTAGTAGCAGTAGTCGGAACTGTACTCGTGGTCATCGAAGAAAGGGTCGGCATCGGTAAATACCGGGCAAACGAGAATTTCGTCAATGCCTCCGGAAAGGGTGGCAGTTACGGACTTTGACCCGGACCAGGTACCTACATTGTCTCCGAGATTTATGGTGGATGTTTGGACGGAATCCTGACGATCGCCATTGCGGTAGGACTTGATTCCAAAGAAAATTCGGGGATCGCCGTCGGAAAGGCCATTATCGTCCATGGTTTTCAGCTGATGGTAGTAATCCAGCGTGATGGTGATGGTGGTGGTGCCTTTTGTGTAGATGGAAACGCTGTTGGAGCTGCTTGACGGGTAGTAGTCGTCCCAGGGGTCGTAGTAGCTGGAGCTGGAGTAGCGGCTGGAGCTGGAGGAGCGTGTGCTGCTGGAACTGTTGTAGCAGTAGCCACATTCATAGTAGCCGTAGTCCTCGTAACACCTGTCGCAGCAGGTGCTATAGTAGTACTTGTCGTAACATGCCCATAGCTTGTTACTTTGGCTGTATTCCTCGTTTTTCTCTTTGATATTCTGTTCGGATTTCCAAGAAACCTCTTCGATCATGTCCTCTATCTCGTCCTGCTCCACGGGGCCGTTGCCGCAGGCGGTGAACAGGGGGCAGGCCAAGGCGAATGTCATGGCGGCAGTTGCAAATTGCTTAAAGATTTTCATGTGTCCTCCTTACCAGGCGAATTGAAGATTTACACGCCAGCTGTCTTCTGGGTAGTATTCGTGGCCGATGCCGGTACTTGTCGAGAAAAGCATCATCTGGTATTCCACGGAAAAGTGCCTTGTGAATTCGACGCCAAAGCCTAGCCAGCCGACGAATTCCCAATCCTCATCGCTGTAGAAGTCGCTCTTCATGCCGGTGTCATCCTCAGTGAACCACCAGTCGTCAACATCCACGTCGGCCCAGCCGTATATGGGCTTGCGTACCATGAAGGTGCCGCTGGCGTAGGGGGCAAAACCCTTGGCGAAGGGAATCCCCAGTCGAAGGGTCAATGGAATTTCAAGTGATATGGTGTGTTCCTCTCCATCGATTGACAGGTACACGGATTCGCGGCGTTCATAGCTACCATTGTAGCTACCATAGAACCAATCAATTTCGTAATAGTCGATGTTCCCCAGGAACTTGTACTTGTCGGAGTAGTATTCGGCGTGGTGGTAGGAGACGCCGAGACCCGCCTGCAGGGAGCCTGCGCTGTAGAAGTACCAGCGCATAAGCCAGGTGATGGCTCCGTCATAATTGTTTTCGCCATCGTAGCCGTGGATTCCCAGTCGCAGGTAATCCCTTTCTATAAAGTAACCGTAGGAGAGGGCGACGCCCTTGTACAGATTCTTTTGATTTGGGTTTGCAGGGGCTGCCTTCTGATCGTTACCTTGCGGTTGTTCGGGTTGTTCGGGCTGGGCGATTTTTTCGGTCTGTGTTGTGGGCTGTTCTTCTGTTTGTAAAACCGCGGCGGAATCGTTCGTTGCGATCGCCTCGGCCTCAACTTCCTTGATCTCTACGATTTCCATGGAGTTCAGGTACAGTACGTCTACGGTGCAGCTACCCTGGCCGCCGCAGATGTCGAAGGCCTTGTCGGCAAGGACTCTCGACTGTTCAAGGCGCATGACCTTTGCCTGTAGTGCCTCTGCGCTGTCTGCCGGAATCTGCAGGTCGGCATCCCGCGCATGTTTTTCCTTGAGTCTTTCGAGCTTAGCGCTTGACGAGGTGACCTCGGTGGAAGTGAACTTGCCGTCTGCGAAATGGATTGTGCTCTGGCATGCCGCCTGGTCGCAGGAACCGAGAAGTTCCATGGCCAGCTGCTGCTTGTTCTTGCTGATTTCGGAGGCTACCGTATTGATGCTGTCCATGACGGCGGCACAGTTGCAAAGGGATTCCACCTTGGCGCAAGTGGTGTCCCCTGCGTTCTCGCTGCAGGGCGTACACAGTTCCACGCACATGGAACTGGCAAAAACCTGGCTTGCAAAAGCCGCCGAAAGGGCCAGGACGCGAATCGGAGAAATGGCTTTTTTCATATATCCTCTCGTAAAAGTGTGGCGAGGTGGCCGCAGCCGTCAAAGCTTGCGAGAGGAATCCATGCCCTTCAACTAAAAAAGGCGTGGAGTTGTCCCTCGCTCGTTTACAGACTGAGGCTCGGCAAAGCCATTACGCATAAACAAACGATAACAACCCACGCCCCGAACGGGACGTGAGCCGATAGCCTCATCCTCCTGCGTTTTGAATTTTGCCGATTCCAGTCAAGGTGAATGAGTACTAAGCTCAAAAAAAACGGTCGCGGTTGCCCGCTATGTGGTAAATAAAATAACTAAATCATTGGCACTTGTAAATGAAAATTTGGAAGTTGACGAAAGCCATCCGGGCAAAATAGGTGCGTAATTGCCGAAATCAGTCTGCCTATCTACCCGGATGGCCCGTGTCCTTGCGCATCTCCCTGAATGCGCGGCGGGGCGTGGGTTAGTCCTTGTCGCTGAAATCCATATAGCAGTCGAAGTCTAAGTCGTCGTCATTGGAGTTCAGGTGAAAGAAGTTTTCCATTTGGTAAATGACCTCTTCCGTTGTATGCGTATTGTAGCGCGCGTCGAACTTTTCCTTGTCGAATTGGATTTCGCCGAGAGCCTTTTCAAAGGGAGTCTCCGTGAGAGGTGTGCTGTACCTGTAGCTTACATCGCCATTCTGGAAAATTCTTCCATCCGGAGAAAGCATCAGGTAGCTTTCCGTCATCGCCTCGTTACTCTCTACAAAGATTGCCTCCTTTGACAAAAGCTCTGTTTTGTAGTTGTTCCGCAAGAAGGCGTAGAACATGTAGTCGGAAATGCCGGGGTTGTTGCCGAAAGGCAACTGGCGCAGAATCTTCCACTTTTGAATGTTGAGCTCGGCAAGGTCGTTCACCAGAATCTCGTTGTAGTTGAATTTGTTCACGACGGTGTTGATCTTAAATTCAATGGCGGGATTGACGCTGCTGATGGACGCCATCTTGTTGCGCAGTGATTCCAGCGACAGCGTTTTCTGGCAGCACTCCCTTCCGATCCTGATGTTGGTCTCATGGTCAAGGGAGTCGATGGAGATGCCAATCATGGAAATGATGTGGGCGAAGGGTAGTACGTTTTCGAGATGGCTGCCGTTGGTGATAAGCGAAATCCTGAAATTTTTCTCGTACGCGTATTCCGCCACGTTCCACAGGCGTTCTGGCTGCAAGATGGGCTCTCCACCGACAATGTTCAGTCGTCGATTCCAGATGTTCCTTCTGGTGCAGTAATCGTCGATGTTGTCGATGATGGCGCGGATGTTTTCGACGGATTCCCAGATTTCTGCAGGATGGTTCCATTTGGCGAAACAGTGCCCGCAGCGATAGTTGCACTTTTCGGTGATGTGCCAGTTGATAACGAATGGCGTGAGCGCGTCGTTGAGGATATTTGAAGAATCTTTGGTGAGGAAGCCGAATGGTACGGTTGTAATGCCAAGCATATTTGCAGACTCCTTTGAAAAATGACTAGGCGATAATGGTGCCGTTCTGGATGAGGAAGGCGCGGATATAGCGGTAGTAATCGCGCCGGAAGTTTGCGAATGCGCGAGGGTCACTTGGCGTGCAGGGGACGATGAAGAATTTGGTTGCCCCCCTTGCCACGTGCCTCAATATGGTGTGCTTGCCGTGTCGGGCGATTTTCCATAACCCGGTGCCTAGCATTTTGTTGCAAAGGATGTTGATTTCCTTGTCTGTTGACAGGTTTGCCATGATGTGTACCTCTTTTTTGATTGATTTGGACGTTCTTTTATCAACAGAGGGAATAAGAGCAACCGTGTAGTGGACATTTAGTGGTACAAGAACGTATTTTTTTTAACTTTTTTATATGAAACTGTATCTTTACCCAATTTTATGCGTGTTTCTGCTAGTCCTTGTCGCCTGTGACCGCGACACCAAGGAGGCTGCGTCCATATGCCTTAATGCCTTTTTGGCTGAGCGCCCGTATGCGGAGATATGCAGGAACCGCTCCGAGACAGATGCCAAGGCCGAAGCTTTATTAGCGATTAACCATAAGGCTTTGGACTCCATACTGAAGGTTTCCCAGAGGCAGACCCTTATGATTGATTCCCTGAGAGGGGTTTTGGCTTCGATTGCGGAAACCGATGATTTGTCCGCTGCCGAAAACCAGGATTCCCTATCCCAGGATGTGGAGACCCAGGATGGGGAAATTCAGGAGGTGGAGGCTCAAGATGCTGTTGCTGAAAAGCAAGCTGTGGTAGAATCCGTGGAGGAGCCTGTTTTGGCAGAAACGCCGGAAACGTCTTCTGTAGAGAACGCGGTAGAAAAAAGCGCTGATGAAACAGCTAGTGAAGCTTCCGAGGTGGGCGGTGGCTGGAGGAAGTTTGCCAAGAAGATTGCGCCAGAGGCTATTTCGATAGCGGGGGGTGCCGTTGCAGGGGCAGCCATAGCCAAGGCTACGAACTGCGACCGATATGAGCTATCCATCGAGTATAAGCTGATGGAAGCTTGTATTACGGGTTGCGGCAATACAGGAGCCTCCAGGGAGGAACGCATAGAGAATTGCGCCAGAAACATTATGGCGTGGCAGTGCAAGGAAAAGATTAAGCCAGGCCAGGCAATGTCCAAGGCTCAGTCTTGCTCTCTGAGATAAGCCTATGATTACAAAAGCCGAAGAATGGCGGCAGTTGCAGAAGGAACTGGAGGTCATCTTTAAGGAAAAGGACCTGTCCTACTTCAAGGCGACAAAGCAGTTCCTCGAAAAACAGGAGGATCCGGTTATCTTGCACGCCAGCAAAAAGCAGATGCCCGCCAGTAGCGACGGCTGCCGTCACCAGGTTTACTCGGATAGCGTCTACAAGCTTTACTGGAAGGACAATGCCGATAAGGCGCCAGAGGATGTAAAATATCCGCAGACGGCCCGGTTGACAGCGGCAATCAAGTTCCTTACGGCGTTGCGTAAATTTCTTCTGGAGGAGGACGGGATTTGCGCGACTTCCGGAAGAATTTTAAATGAAAGGGAAATGATCGAAGCCATCGGTCTGGATGCCTGGAATAAATTTCGAAGGGATGTCATCCAGAAGACGAAAGAGGAAGAAATGTCCAAGCACTGGGGAAAATAAAAGGCCCCGCATCACTGCGAGGCGAATTTTTTACTCAATGGTGAAGTAGGTATCGTAGTAGATGAAGGGGCGCTTCTTCTTGCGCTTGAACTTGCCCTTGCCTTCGCCTTCGAGGCCGGAGACCAGATCCTGGATGCCGCCCATGTCCACCTTGTTGGGGTCATCCTGCTCCTCCTCGGGGACCTTCACCTTGAAGTAGGGGATTACCAGGTCGAAGTCGTCCTTGTCGGCGTCCTTTTCGAAGTTGAAGGAGTATTCCGTTTCGGTGTTGCCGTCCTTGGTGCGCTTGCTGGAGATGTTCACGCTCATGAGGCGGGCGTTGAGTGTCACGGCGTCAAATTGGACGACCATGTCCAGGGCGTATTCGTCCAGGGGGAGCGTCGTCTTGGAGAAGCAGAAGTCGCCTACGCTGTTGAATACGCCGTCAAGTTCCACGCCGTACTTCATGAGGTCGCGGAGCATCACGTGAGTGGCGCCGTATTCCATGGCCTTGAGGGTGAACTTGGATTTCACCATGAGCTGCTGCAGCTTCAGGGAGTACTTGTCCAGGCGGGATGCCAGGTTCATTTGCATCTGAAATTCTTTTGCCATAACTTTTCCTTTCTTCGGCTGCAAATATAGATTTTTTACCTACTGCACCTACGTGGGAAACAGGAACGTATTTCGCAAATCCTTGGCGCAGTTGCTGAAACCGGCGGCAGTTTCGCTGGCTGTTGAAGCTGTACTTGCGATATAGCGTTCGTCGCTGCCGAAGGTGATTTTTCCGTGGCAGTTGTTATGCTTGCCGTAAGTCAGGTTAAACGGGCTTAAAAGGTGCTTTTTCTTGTCCAGTTCACCGCATACTATGGCGTTCTTTAAGGCTTCCTTGTCGTCGCAGAACTGCTCGAAGGCCTTTTCCAGGTCGGCGTTTGCGTTGATGATGGCCTGCCACACGTCGATGCATCTGGTATGTGGCGAGTTGTTCTTGGTGGGAGTCTTTTCGATGGCCTTGTGCAGGGCGCTGAGAATGGCGATTCCGAATTCGTCCGCATATTTTTCCGTTTCGTTATCGGGTGCGGCAAGCAGCCCGCTGATTCCGTTTCCGGAACTTTGCTTGTTGAGCCTGCCTTTGAGAGAGGCGATTTCTCCCATGGCAAGGTCCAGTTCCTGTTGCAGGGATCTGATGCGTTCGTCCTTTTCTTCGCCCTCGGTTTCCAGCCTTTTGCGTTCCTTGTCGAAGTATTCGCAGAATTCCCTGACGTCGCCGTTGGTGGCTTCCCTGGCGCGGGCCTCTGCGCTTTCGGCACGCTTCTTAAGCGCCTTGAGACGACTCTTTTGAACTTCGACATTTTGTGCGAGCAGTTTCTTATCCTTCTTCAGTTCGCGATTTGCAGCAACTAGCTGGTCGTTCTTTTCGGAGAGTTCCTCGTAATCGCTCTTGCATTCCTCCAGTTGCTCCTGGAGGCTGGCGATTAGCGCTGCGGGGTCCTCAGCGACGTTTGCCGAAGCGTTTTCGCAGACCGTCTCGGATTCGGCTGTGGCCGTTGCGGTTGCTTCCGGGATGATCGGCGCAGTTTCGGTCGCGGTATCGGCAGCGGGTTCATCTGCCTGACGATCTTCAACAGGGGTCGTCGCGAATTTCCGTCGCGCAGCCCTTGTATTTACGTAAGGATTCCCGTTTTGCCAGGTAATCACCTTTAGCATCCACCCTAGCTGGGAATTCTCCAGCAAGACCTTTGGGGCGGGCGCAGGTGTCCATTGTAAAGGGGTGCTCTCCTTGAACATTTCCCGGTTCAAAATCGTCCATAGGGAAAAGAATCTCCTTTCAAACGGCTTGCCAGGCGGAAAATTGACGAAGGTGACGTAAATTTCACCCTGGAATTCTTCTTTGCCTAGGCGCATTGTCATGTGGGTCTTTACCACCCGATTGTCGGCCAAAAGCTGAGTCCCGTCGAATCCAAGCGCCTTGTAATCGGAATCGTCGCTATCGCCTTTGTCGATACCTTCCACAAGAAAGTCGCAATAGTCCCCATCCGAGGTAATGAATCTGCGCATGGCTTCGGTAACATCCACTTCGGACATGCGTACCACGCCCTTCTTCCATTCAAAAAGAAGTTCCTTAAAAGCGAGGGCAGGTATCGGCCGTGCTGTAAAGTGAGAAACAAGAGTACAGTTCATATTTTTTAACATACCAAAAGTCTCGCGTCAAAGAGTGACATTGAAGGAAATTTTTTGAGGGATGTGATTAGAAGCAAAAATCCTGTAATTTTTTTCATGGAGATACCTTTGCTGTGCTGGTTGCACAGACATGAAATACGATCGTTTACGCCCGCAAAACTTACTGGTAGATATTGTGTGGAACTCTACGTTACAGAATCGGGAAGCGCTTTCCCAGGTACCCTGCGGCTGCTCACGCCCGTTGCAAGGCTATGAGCAAGACCGCGAATCGTAAGCAGATAATTTGACTGCCGCGCACGAATGCCGGATTGGAATGAACGTAATATAGAAAAAAGATTTGAAGAAAGGTACACAAACCCTAGGGTCAAGAGAATTCTTCTTGACTCTAATGTTTTATGTCATGTGTAGAAAGAGAATGTTCTTATTCCATTACAGTTTTAAATCTTTCAAATAAGGCTTTAAAGTTTTCCTTCGTCTCGTCTGATATAGAGGAGGGATCCTTAAGAACCTTTTTCTTAAAGAGAGATGAGTGGCTTGCGTGCTTATTGTTTGTCGAAATTTTAAACTTATCAGAATCTTCTTCATCAAACAAAGATTCAATAGTTTTAAATTCAGTGTTGATATCTCCGATAGATACGACTTTCATGTCTGAATTTTTGCAGACGTCGTTCATTTCTTTGCCTGCTTTATCGTTGTCGACAAGAAGAATTGCATCCTTCCTTTTCAAGCGCATAAGCTCTTTGGCCAGTTTTTCTTGGTCTTTCTTGGTGGTCTTTACACCATTAATCGGTAAAAAGCATACTCCTTCAAATTTTAAGACGGACTTCATTGCCGTTAGATAATTGTAGTCGGTTATTCCTTCGACAAAGATAACGGTGTTATCGGGGTCGAGAAGGACATGATTTTTTATGGTTAGTGCATCCAGGATGTCTGCTGTCGTATCTGGATTACCTGGGTCTATTGCTGCAAACTGGTTTTCTATGGATGTCACGCCGTCGTTTATTTTTAAAACTCGAAGTTCGTCGAGATAATCGGCGTCAATGAGGAAGGGGGAGTGCGTCGCAATAACGATAATGATGTCATTGCGGATAGCAAAGTCCTTAAGGAACTTGCGTAATTCTTGCTGCCCCCTAACATGAAGGTTTGTGGCAGGTTCATCCATTATGATGATATCACCTGGGTGGAATTCCTCAGTATTGAAAAGATTGAAATATAAGTTGAAGAACCATTTAAAACCAGTAGATTGGTTCTTTAACGGAAGAGGTTGTTCCCCCCTATATATGGAAAGGGAAATTTCCTCCGATTCTAGGTTTATTTCGAACTTGTAAGGATTCTCCTGAGTATTGTACATTGCGTTGAATTTGTCGGAAATGACTTTCATTTTTTGATTGATATTCTTTGCCTCTGCTTTTAAAAAGCTGGGCGAAGACTTGTCGCGATATTTCTCATAAATTTTTTTAATCTTCTGAATATCATATTTAATGGCCTTGAATAATTTCTTGAAAGTATCGCTTTCATCTATGTTGTCGTCATCTGTAAGGAGGTCTGAGTCTTTGATTTCCTTTTCGTGGTAACGGAAGACTTTACTTCGAATGGGATAGTTATGTTCCTTTTCAAAAATACTGGAGTAATAGTCAAAGTTCTTTTCAATCTTTTGAGCGTTTTCAATATCTTTGAGAATTGTATTGCTGTCAATGTCGTAAGACACTAAAGTCTGGTTTAAACCACCGTAATAGTTGTTTTTTCGTGCATTAAAATCTTCTTTAAATACCTTGGCTGATGCTTTGAAATTTTTTATGGTTTTGCTAACAAAATTTAAGGCATCCTCTAACTTCTGTTTTGTATCTAAGGGGTAAAATTTCTCAACTTCTTTAAACTTTTGAGTCCGCCAAATGCACTGCTCAATATCAATCAGCTTATCCGCTTGATCTTTAAATGTCTCAGAGGTAGTTTCAAAAATAGATTTCTGTTCGACTCTTTTAGGGTAGTGAATCCAGGTTTTTTCACTATCAATTTCTTCTTTGCTTAAGGACCATTCTTCGCCATTATTGTCCCTGTATGATAAATACAGTTTGGGTTTATCATCATCCATATAGTGAATCAGATCGGTTGCATCCTCCTTTTTTAGGCGCCCATTTCCCATGGTATCCAGAGCGTCTAATACATTGGTCTTTCCGGAGTTATTTTCCCCGATAACAATGACGAGGTCCCCGATTTCTCCAGGATTATTAGAGTGGCTGAGAACGAGACGTTCGTCATGAGGTTTGCCGTCTTTGAAACCGATGTTTCTGAAAGCGTTAATTCTGAGTGCTTTTTCCATAAATTTCTCCTTCTTGTTTATCCTTCTTTTTTTGACTCGATAATGTTTCTAATATCGTCGTATGGTTTAATTAGGGCAATTTCGTCTTCTGTTAGATTACGTTTGCGCAGAAGAGGGTAGATTTTTAGCATGTAATCGCAAACATCATCAAAGTCTGACTTTTCTGCGAGTAACTTCATGAAACGAGACTTGGCTGAGTCCGGTTCAGAAATCATCTTTTTTTTAATCAACATGAATCCTGTAGTATCAGCTTTTTCGCCTAGTTCTTTTTCATCTACCAGGTTGGTCAAGATGTAGTTGATGGTTGCCCTTTTACCTACAAGTTCGTTATCATTGATAAATTTGAATAGTTTAAGAACGTTCCTATTAACAGCCTTGTGATTGCCATTGTCAAAGTCTTCGATATACTTGTATAGGGTTTGACGAGATATTTTTAGAAATTCCGATAAATCCGTAATTTTTAAATCTATTTCTTTAAGTCTTTCCTTGATCATTGTACACTCGGTTGTCAAATTTAATGCTAAAAATATACAATGCTTTACAAAAAATGTCAAGTAATGTATGATTTTTTAATTATTTACATTGTTTGGCTGCAATCCCGCAACATCTATCTTGATGCTTTCCTGACCTTCTTTAAGGTTGGTCTGTTCGTTAACGCCTAATAGAAAAAGCTGTGGATAAGTAAAGATTAGTGTTGATATGCTTTGTCCGCTTCTCGCCGCTCTTGCCCTCTTTAACTTAATAAGTTAAATTTTAAGTTAAAACGAGAAAAACGCGCAAAAGGGCGGAATATTATGACGAAGAGCATCGGCGGAATCACCTACAAGACCATCAACGGTAAGCGTTATGCGTATTACCAGTGGATGGAAGATGGCAAGCAGCGTTCCCGCCGCGTGAAGGATGATGAGCTGCCGGCACTTTTAGCAGAGATTGAACAACGCAAGGCGACGAAGTCGGTTGCCGCGTCGCTTGCGAGTGGCCTGGTGCTTCGTGAAGGTTCAGCAGTTTATAATGCGGGTTCCGTCGGCTTTGATACGCAAAGTTTCAAGACGGAAGTAAAGGTTGGGGCTGCCCTTACGAATTTTGCTGCCAACGTTCTGCAGTGGAAAAAGCGTGATGGCTTTGCGCGTTTGCAAGGTTACATTTATGGTCCGGGCAATGACCGAGTTTTCATTCTGTATGGGCTTCGTCGTACAGGCAAGACTACTTTGATTCGCCAGCTGTTTGGGGAAATGTCTTCTGCGGATTTGATAAAGTCGGCTTTTATTCAGGTGAATTCAAGGAACAGTCTTGCAGACTTGAACAGCGACCTTAAAATTTTGGAGGCGAGGGGCTTCAAGTATGTATTCGTCGACGAGGTGACCATGCTTGCGGACTTTATCGAGGGGGCGGCTCTGTTTGCAGATGTGTTCGCCTCTTGCGGCATGAAAATTGTGCTTTCGGGTACGGATTCCCTGGGATTTGTTTTTTCTGAGGATGAGCAACTTTACGATCGTGCAGAAATGCTGCACACCACTTTTATTCCCTATCGAGAATTTGAGCGGGTGCTCGGTTTGAATGGCATTGACGAGTATATCCGTTATGGTGGCACCATGAGCATGGGTGGCTGCGAATATAATAAGGACCGGTTTACCTTTGCAAGCGTGAAGAGCGCAAACGAGTATGTGGATAGCGCGATTGCCAAGAATATTCAGCATTCCTTGAAATGTTACCAGAACGAGGGGCATTTCCGTTCGCTCAGGTCTCTGTACGAGGCGGGTGAGCTTACGAATGCAATTAACCGCATTGTAGAAGACATCAACCATCGTTTTGCATTGGATGTTTTGACTCGTGATTTCCACTCTGGAGATTTAGGAATTTCTGCAAGGAATTTGCGCAAGGATCGTTTCCGCCCAACGGACATTCTAGACCGAATTGATGTGGTAAAGGTAACGGCCCGGTTGATGAAAAGTCTGGATGTGAAAAATCGCAGAGAAATGAGTGTTGCCGTTACACAAGATCATGTGCGGGAAATCCGTGAGTATCTTGACCTTTTGGACTTGACGGTTGACATTGATGTGGAAAACTTTGGAGATTTTAATCGGCGGGAACGGATGACGACAATTTCACAGCCGGGGCTGCGTTACGCCCAGGCGAAGGCGCTGATTGATTCCCTTTTGCAGGATGATGTATTCCGCAGCTGTTCCCTGATGGAGCGCAAGGCGATTGCTGACCGAATCCTTGAAGAAATCCGGGGCCGGATGATGGAAGAAATTGTTTTGCTGGAAACAAAAGTCGCTCGGCCGGACTGTAAAGTTTTCAAGTTGCAGTTTGCCGTGGGCGAGTTTGACATGGTCGTGGCGAATTCTGAAAATGCGACCTGCGAAATTTATGAAATCAAACATTCCGAAATTGTGGCGAAGGAACAGTACCGCCATTTGAAGGATGCAAAAAAGTGCCGCGATACGGAATTTCGTTACGGCACCATTGTAAGTAAGAACGTGATTTATCGCGGTGCCACCCAGGTTGTGGATGGTATCAACTACCTGAATGTGGAAGAGTATTTGAAGCCTCTAGGAGTCTTCGAATAGATTCCCCTTCGAAGCATCATTCCTTTTTTGTAGAAGTCGTCTTTTGCCATGATGTCGGTTGCAAGTTCCGGGTGTTCTTCGATAAGCATGGAGCTAGTCTTTGATACCGGCGTATACAGAATCCATTCTACCGGAACCTTGTGATACCTGCCGTCGCCGCCAAGAACGCTTACGTAGTCCACGCATCTTTCGCCCATGTAACCGTGGGCGGTAACATTGACGATTGTGTTTTTTTCGTTTTCGTCGGATAAGGAAGTCTTCAGTATGCAATCCGTGATGCAGTCCTTGTGTTTAAAAGCGTCTTCTCCGTGCGAGTTTGCAATAGCTTCCCATTCCCAGTAGGATGATTTGGGGCAATCGTCACCATAAATTGTTTTTCGGGTGCGCATTTGCTGGTAAAGGGGAATCGCAAGGAGCGGCGCCATTGCAAAGTAGACCGCCCTAAAATATTCCTGGTTGATGCTTACGAAGTTGCTCTTGGTACGCTCAAAGTCGAAGTCAGCAAATTGATTCGGGTTTGTGTCCAGCCTTAAATTTTTTAAGTGATCGGGAATAATCAAGTTCAATTTTTGCTGCTTCAAAAACTGGAAGTCATCGCCAAAGGCGTAGGTCGAGTCCTTGATTAGGTCTAGCATCTGTCTTTGTGCAAGTGCCGTAAACAGCAACCTGTATTCCACTTCGTTGTTGCGGTTCTTGGTTTCAAAGAGGACTTCGAAATCATGGTTTGACATTAGCGTGTAGTCGGAATCGTCTTCAAGGTTCCTTGAAAATTTTTGCAGTTCCTTTAACTTTTGCTTTCGTCTGAATTTCTGGAAGAATCCGTCTTCGCTCAGACCTGTTGGAATTCTGAGAAACTTTAGGTTCGGAGCGGCCTCGTTTCCGTAAAGTACGAACTTTTCGTTTCCGTATTTGGGGCATGGCTTTTCGACCGTTGCCGTAAGAGTCTGCGATCTTGAAACCCTGTGATACCTGCCGTCGGAACCTCTCGTAGTAGTTGTCCAGTGAATGGTCTTTTGCCCGGTATATATTTCTGTCCCGATGTAACTCGTCTTGATTTCTGCTATTACGAACGGGTTGCCGTTAATGCTTCCGCTTTGCGAATAAATGACGGATGCATCTTCGTTTAGGGAATTGTCGTATCCAAAATCCTCTTCCAGTTCCGCCATTCGTTCTTTGGTAAAGTACGGGTCAAAGTGAAGTATGGGAATCGTCTTTTCGATTAGCCTTGCCGGAATGTCCCAGCTGAAAAGACTGTTCAAGGGCGCCATTTGTTCCCAGGCTTCATCTTTTTTTTGCTCTACGCAGGAATCAAGATTTTCAATTTCTTCTTTTGCTTCTTTAATTTTTTTATTCAGCGAAATGAAAATGTAGAGTACAATGAATACTGCAATGACGAGGCTCAGGATTCCAATGGCCTGGTCGCATACGTCAAGGGGTAAAATGCAGAATAGCGCTATCGCCAGAATCCAAAGTAGGACTCGTATAAAGTTTAGGCGGGAGCGTCGTTTCCTCAGGTCTTCCAGGCTGCTTTCCAGGTTTGCAATTTCTAGGCACAGCTTTTTATTTGCTTCTTTATCGATGCCAGCCTTTTCTGCAATTTCCTGGAATGCGTCTTCGGCATTCTTGCGGAATGCGCTGCAGAATTTATCGCGATAGCTTGCGAGCGGTTCGTAAACTATGTCTTCCATTGCGGCTTAAAAGAACGTGCTGCGTGCACGAGCCTTTGTTTCGGCAGAAGCTGTAAACGGAATGCGCGTGGTGTAGCCATTGCGTGCCGCGACGATCATCTTTGTTGGCCAGGCATAGACATCGGTGTTCCACTGGTTTGCCGTGTCGTTGTACAGGTTGCGTGCGGCTGTAATTTCGCGCTGCAGGTAGTCGTTTTGCTGCATGGCGTCGGCAATGGCCTTGTGGGCTTTCAGGTCCGGGTACGCTTCCACCTGCGGGAACAACCGTCCGAAACTTCTATCGAGGTTTTGGGAAATCTCGTTGCGGTTTTCGTCTGTAATGCGAGCGCCGCCGCGATAGGCGGCGACCGTCTTCATGACATCCTTATCCAGGTCGATCGCCTTGTTTACGAGGGGAGCGACATTCTGCAAAATCTGTACGCGCTGTTCCAGGTAGTTGTCTATGGTAGAAGCGTCCGCCTGCAGTTTTTGCTGCAACTGCTGAAAATAGTTCTTTGCGCTCACCTTCATGAATAAGAAGATAATGCCCGGCAATATTCCGCATACCCAAAGCAGAATTTCAAATAAAACAGAACCGAAGCCAACTTTTATGGGAAGCTGTTTTTCGATGACGTTGATGTCGCGACCTTCAGTATTTACCGGGCCAGTCAATTCGTCAAGTTCGTTTGCCATAGGTTTCTCCTGGTTGTGGAATAGTACGCCTGCTTCAAATCTATAAAAAAAGAATGCCCCGTATGGAGGCATTCTCCGGAATTACATACTTTGCCGTTACGCCATCAGGTTGATGATGGTATCCTTCTTCAAATCGCAGAAGTCCATGACATTGTCTGCGGTGGCGTTTGCGCCGTCAGCTGTATTTTCGTCAATGACCGTAAATCCTGCGTCCGCAAGGATGTCCGCCAATTTTACGAAACACTTGGTGCGTGCCTTTATGGTTTCAATAAAGGCATGGTTGTATGCGTTGTTGCCGGAAACCCGGGCATTGCCCGTCTGCAGATTCATCATGTAAAAGGTGTTATCGCTGATAAGTCCCACATTTTGCTGGGCATCGTCGCTTTCGACCATTACATCCCATAGGATGGAGTTGGGATCCACCATATAGTTACGCAGTTCCTCCTTATCGCTCAGGTCTTCTTGAGCAAAGAAAAGGCGGAACTTGCTGCCGTTGCTTCCGTTGAAGCGGTTGATTTGAACAACTGCGTCGGGAGCCGATTCACTCATGTACATAAGTTCGGTGGCTTCCGGATCGGCATTGGTCATGTCACCGGAAAAAATTACGTTATGCTCATTATAGTAGGCCGCGTTCCAACCGATTTTACAGCCGTTCAATGTCATAAAGGAAAGGTCAAAATCGTGGGTGCCCCATTCGTTGCGCCAATAGATGCCCACAATGTTGTGGTTGGCCATCTTGATGCTTGTGCCAAAGGGAATGTTGCCTACGAACGTCTTCTCGGAAGAAGGCAAAGTCAGTTCACAGTTCTTGGGCAGTCTGATGGGGCATGCCTTGGGCTTCAAGGAGTCCACAAGGCTTTCGCGGATCATGCTGTAAAGCGTGTTGCAGTAGCTTTCGCTAACGGCATTGGGAGTGTAGCCCAAACGTACAAAGGACTTGCCGTTACGGATAACATAAACGTGATCCTTGGATGGATTCAAACGTTCCATCACCAACTGCATAAGGCGTACCTTCTTGAAGTTGTTGAGGGACTTCAAATGGGCGGCAATTTCTTCGACGCTCTTTTCCTCTTCCAAAATGGATTCCCAGAATCCCTTGACCATTGGCTGATGAAGGGTTTTGGAAAGCTTGCTGATGCGGTTGATGACAGCGACATTGTCGCCACCCTGTTTCTTGAACGACAGGAATATGCGCTTGAAGCGGTTGAAAATCGTGGCGAAGCCTTTGATCTGATCATTGGTAAGCTGCTTAAGGTTTACCGGATGACCAAATTTGATGTTGCGGAACAAATCGTCGTTCTGCACAAAAGTACATGAACTGGTGGCGGTATACACCAAAATTTTCAGCGCCATGACGGGGTCGCTGGGAAATTTTCCCAACTTGCTGCACATGATGCAGTAGGCATCACGGTTCTTGATGGCTTCCACATCGATTTCAGCGTCGTACTCATCGATATAGGCTGCAATGAAATCGACATAGTTGGTGAGGGTATTGCTCTTGAGAGCTACACCTGCATAAAGTGCTTCGCGGCACTTTTCAAACAGTTCATCGTCACTGATGGGCGTAATCAGCTTCAGTTCCTTATAGGGAATGCTGAAATCCACATCGTTATTGAAATGTTCGTTGGGCACATAAGGCTCACCCTGCATTTGCGTGCCGTAGGTAGTGGCATAGTGAATCAGCTGGTCGATTAGCAGTTCAATGCGGTTACGGGAAACAACGTCTTCCCATGTCTGGTAGAAGGTGCTATTGTAATTTATTGCCTTGAAGTTGAGCCATTCCATGACTTCTTCGGTACAGCAATCGGGGTGAATGATGTATCCATGTTCGGCGGCCAACTCGCAGACTTCGCGGTAAGAGGCCTTTTGGGCGCCATCACCCATGCTGCCGATTTTGCGTGCCTTGCCGAAATTGTCCATAGAAAATGTAAACATCATTCCTCCTGAAAAAATAAAGAGCGGGGAGTATTATAATGAAGATATCGAAAATAGGAACACCCTATGCTCTTTTTAAAAACTTGGGACGGGGTGTAGAATTCATTTTTTGAAGCTAGGAACACCCTTTGTCCCTACACAATTCTTATCGGAAGGATTTATGATATTGTAAAACAAAAGTACAAAAAAAATTTAAATTCCGTCTTGGTAATTTTTTTCGAGGTTATTATGTCTCAGAATGTTAAGGAAAATGCGGCCCAGTCTGTCGCCAAGAAGAAAAAGTCCGTGAAATTGCAAATCATCGTGTGGGTGGTTGCCCTGGTGGTTGGTGCCCTTTTGGGCCTTGTCCAGTCCGAAGGTCTCCAGACCGTCGTAAACTTTGTGGCTTCCGTTTATACTCGACTGTTCCAGTTCGTGGCGGTACCGACTATCGCCCTGGCGCTCATTACCACGCTCTCTGCCCTTGGTGTGCAGAAGAATACAGGGCGTATTTTTGGCCGTACCATTATTTACACCTTGCTCACCACCTTTGCCGCCGCCTTCGTGGGGCTGTTGCTTTATAAGATTATCGGACCGGGTAACCTCCCCATGGATTTGGTCAGCGGTGGCATCGCGGACGTTCCCCAGAACCTGAAGGCCATGAGCTATTCCGAGCATTTCCTGAGCATCGTCCCCAACAACATGGTAAGGCCCTTCCTGGAAGGTAACGTACTGAGCATCCTGATGGTGGCTGCCGCCGTGGGCCTTGGCCTTGCTTTTATGCCGGAATCCGAAAATAAGTCCGCCCTGATGAAGGCGGTTCTCGGTCTTCGCGAATTGCTGTTCACCCTGATTCGCGCTCTAGTCTGGGCTTTGCCTCTCGGTGTCGTTGCTTTTGCAGCCCAGCTTTCCGCTCAGGTCAGCGCCGGCGTCGTGGTCGGTTCCTTGGGTAAGTATCTTGCGGTTGTGATGGGCGGAAACGTCCTGCAGTTCTGCGTGGTGCTGCCCCTGTTTCTCATTGCCCGCGGCCTGAATCCGCTGCACGTTCTCAAGAAGATGAGCCCTGCCGTCATGATGGCTTTCTTCACCAAGAGTTCTGCCGCAACGCTTCCTGTGACCATGCAGTCCGCTGAGGACAACCTGAAGGTGAATCCCGAAGTTTCCCGCTTTGTGCTTCCCATCTGCACGACCATCAACATGAACGGTTGTGCCGCCTTCATTCTGGTGACCAGCCTTTTCGTGATGCAGAACAGCGGCGTGGAACTGACGCTTGGTACCATGATTACCTGGGTGTTCATTTCCGTGCTTTCTGCGGTGGGTAACGCAGGCGTTCCTATGGGCTGCTACTTCCTGACACTCTCCCTTATGGTGGGCATGAACGCAAACATCGGCGTCATGGGCGTGATCCTCCCGCTGTACGCCATCATCGACATGATCGAGACTGCAGAAAACGTGTGGTCCGACTCCTGCGTCTGCGCCATGACCAATAGGGATTTGAGTAAGTAAAATAGCTTACAGGATAGAAAAAAAGTCGCACTTTCTTAAGTGCGACTTTTTTTGTTATTCAATAGTGAAGTAGGTATCGTAGTAAATGAAGGGGCGCTTTTTCTTGCGTTTGAATTCATCTGGTTCCTTGACTTTGAAATAGGGAATGATCATGTCGAAGTCGTCCTTGTCGGCGTCCTTCTCGAAGTTGAAGGAATATTCCGTTTCGGTGTTACCGTCCTTGACTCGCTTGCTGGAAATGCTAATGCTCATGAGACGCGCGTCAAGAGATACGGCGTCAAATTGAATGTTCATGTCCAGGGCGTATTCTTCCAGAGGAAGGGTGTTTTTTTCCTTATTACAGGTGCAAATATAATTTTTTTACGGACGGCTTTTGCGGAATCTATTTTTTATTGAAATTTACAAAATGGTCATTGATGGTTTTTAAAAATAAAAAGTGCCAGCTATTGTGAGCTGGCACTTCTTTTGGATGTATCTAAGAGATTCTATTCCATACTCTTGATGAGATTGACGTTTTGCTTTTCTGTTGCAGTCAGCTTGTTTGAAACGTCAGAATACTGGGCACTATACCAAGGGAATATATTGAAGAATTTTTTGAGTTCTTCACTCTTGAATATGTGTCCGTGACGTGCAAAGATTGCATTTCGCAGAATACGGAGTTCGCTGGATTTGTAACCCTGGAGATCGTTTGTAGTTAGGGGCTTGCTGAGCCAGGCGAAATTGTCCATTACGCAATAGACGCTCATAGCGCCATTCTTGGAATAGGAATTGGTTGCAAGGGAACCTGGATTCTTGGAGCTGATATACCAGTAGGTAGCCTTGTCGCCATTGCTGTGCTGAGTCCACATATCGAGACGGATACCGTGCAGTTCGTACTTTCCCTTGGCATTGCGGAAACCAGGATAACTTTGCTGGAAAATATCCAGGTTGTTGCGAACGCTGTTGAAATCGCTATCCGTAGGGAGACGCCAACCTAGAGGACATGCTTTTTGAGCTGCTTCCCAAGTGTAGAGCGTGCCTTCGTGCATACAATATGCGGCATCGTCATCGTAGCAGTAGGTTTCCGGATTTCCTCCCTGATAGTTCATGGCCCTGGTCATCCATGTTACACCGTTGACGGTTTGATAGTTGTAGGAGGTACTGTCGCGAGGGTCGATAAAGCCGTCTGAGCTGAATTCTCCCATCCTGGTGATAGCATCGCCTTCTTCTTCGTATTCTACGTATGCGGAGGTGTCGTCAGCCTGCTTAGAAGAGGAGAACCATGAACCAATGCTGCCGATAACAGGGATTGTAGAGCCTCCGGCAATAATAGCTGCGACTAGGGCGATAATTATACCGAGCACGGAAACGCCGTAGATGATCGCATTGATAATGGCAAGAATCTTTGCAATTTTAGGTTCGCCTTTAAGAGACTCGCCGTTCTTGTCCAGATATTTTTCGTTTGCGACACCGAACATATCCTTCATGTTCATAATGACGGAGACTATGGTGCCAATACCGGTAATAGTAAGAATAATCTTGATGACACCGCGCTTCACATTGCCTGCGTAGAAATCAAGTGCGCCAAAAAGACCGACGAAGAAGCCTAGCAGAGCACCGACGGTCTTTACTTTTGTACCTGCGGGGAGAGATTCTGCGGGTGCGGAACCTTCGGAAGAACGCGGCAAAAGTTTGCCTGTGAAAAGGAATACGATATCGATGATGTACCAGATGCCGCAACCGCCTGCGGTGAGCAGCTTGACAACGCCAAGTCCAGTGTAACCGAGGTAGAAGCGGTCTATACCGAGGGTTCCCAGGAGAATGGAGAGGATGATGGCTGTAATCTTTTTCTTGCCAGAGTCCTTCCAGGCGGGGTCTTCTTCTGCGGGAACGCTAGTGTCTGTAGAGGCGCTTCCGTCGGGAGCGTCAATCATGGGGTTCTTGATAGCAAGAATGATGTAGGGAATCAGGGCGATGCCGGTAAAGAAAGCGATGGCGCGGAAAATCCATACGTTCAGCTTGTACTTGGCGGCAAGACCCGTGCAAACACCCGCAATTAGCTTGCCTTGCTTAATTCGATAAACTCCGAGAATGGGTTCAGATGCTTCGGAAGTCTTGTCATTTGTGGATGCGTCCGCAGAAGCGCTTTCATCAGGAGCGTCAATCATGGGGTTCTTGATAGCGAGAATGATGTAGGGAATCAGGGCGATACCGGTAAAGAATGCTATGGCACGGAAAATCCATACGTTCAGCTTGTACTTGGCGGCAAGACCGGTGCAAACGCCTGCAATTAGCTTGCCTTGCTTAATTCGGTAAACTCCGAGAATGGGGGCTGCGCCGGTAGATTCGGTCGCTTGCGTCGGCTGGGCGGGGGGAACTTGTTGAGGTGTTGCGGGTACTGGCTGCTGGGCCGGTGCTGCTGATGTGGTGTTTGTGGCAAGAGGCGTTCCGCACTTGGGGCAGAACCGTTGATTGTCTAGCAACTGGTTGCCGCAATTCGAGCAAAATGGCATAGTGATGATTCTCCTTTTTGTAATGTAAGTTCAATACTTACGGTGCTGTTAATTGGCTCCCATAAGTCTAGCGCAGGTTTCGTCGCCTACATATTGGCCTTCGGAATCAACGCATTCTTCAGGAAAGTCGCTGTTGCCTAAAGAAGAACGTGCTTTGTCTACAGCCTTGTCAAAATCTTTCTTTGCCTTTTCCATGTTTTTGTCGAGATTTTCCATCTCCTTTTTAAGAGCCTTCTGGCAGGCATCGAAATCGTGGTCTTCTAGGCATTTCTCTTCGTCGCTCTTGCAGCCGAAAAAGCAGCAGGAGAGTGCTATGATGGAAGCTGCTGTAATGAGTTTCTTGATCATGTTTTTCCTTTTTTAATTGTGTTTTTTGAAAAGATAGACTTAAAAAACAAGCGTGTCAATGTAAAAACGATACGAAAATCTGAATTTTTCTTTGAAAAATCGTGAAATATTGAACTTTGAATTTTAAAATTACGATACGATACACATTTAGAATACGGGATGTGCGTGAAAGCTTGCCGGAGATTAGGGAAAATTTTTCTTGAACTTAAAACGATTAAGTCAATGAACTGTAGGTTGCTATAAATTGCCACGAAACGTGTTTTTATACTGTTCGTGGCAAATTATACTATATTAAGAGTATGAAAGAGCTTATTTTAGGTCGTAATCAGGAAAAAGCAGCGCTTGAAAAAATTTTCTCGTCGCGCAAATCGGAGTTCGTGGTTGTTTGCGGTAGGCGCCGCATTGGCAAGACCTTTCTCGTTAGAGAGTTTTTTGATGAAAGCATCGTTTTTCAAACAGCGGGACTTGCAAACGGCAATCTCCAACTTCAAATAACAAGCTTCTATAAAGAAATGCTTGAAGCGGGATTGCGAAACATTCCCCATGAAAAGCCGCGCAGTTGGACAGATGTTTTCTTTTTGTTGCGTACGCTTGTATCTGCATCAAGGCAAAAACGAAAGGTAATCTTTCTTGATGAATTGCCCTGGATGGACACTCCGAAATCCAATTTTATTCTTGCGTTGGAACATTTTTGGAATGCGTGGGCTTCCGCACGAAAGGACATTGTTCTCGTTGTTTGCGGCTCTGCAACATCCTGGATGATGAACAAGCTCATAAACGACCATGGCGGTCTGCATAATCGCCTGACCTGTCAAATTTTTCTTCAGCAGTTTACTCTTGGCGAGACAAGACAATTCCTGGAAAACAAGGGCTTCAAAGCCTCGCTTTACGACATTTCGACGCTTTACATGTGTATGGGTGGAGTTCCGTTCTACTTGGATAAGCTGGACCCTTCAAAAAGCCTTGTCCAAAACATTGACGACTTGTTCTTTAAAAAACAGGGCGAACTGCGTAACGAATTCAAGAATCTCTATTCGGCTCTTTTCAAAAATTCAGACGACTACATTACCGTTGTAAAGGCTCTGAACGAAAAACGTTACGGAATGACCCGAGAAGAAATCATCGAAAAAACAGGATTGAAATCCGGGAAAGGACTTTCTACCGTTCTTGAAAATCTGGAATCCTGCGGGTTTATTCGCTCTTATCCTGTTTTCAAAGGTACTCGAGGGAATACCCTGTTATACCAGCTTGTCGATTTCTACTCGCTATTCTATTTCAATTTTATTGAACAGGAATCCGTTTCAAGCTGGCAGCAAGTTCAGGGAAAGCCTATTTTTTATGCCTGGGCGGGCCTCACTTTTGAAAACTTGGTCATGCTGCATGAACAAAAAATAAAGGAAAAACTTGGAATCTCCGGAATTGAAAGCAGGAATTATGTATGGCGTGCAGTTGATAAGGGGAACAAAGGTGCGCAAATCGACTTGGTGATTGACCGGGCCGATAATACGGTCAATATTTGCGAAATGAAGTTTTCGATAGCCCAGTTCTCGATTAACGAAAGCTACGAAATGAACTTGCGAAACAAGATTCAGCGATTTATGGAAGAAAATCCCAAAAAGTCGATGCAGCTTACTTTTGTAACGACCTATGGACTTTCAAGCGGCAAGTACAACGGAATCGTCAACAACCAAATCGTATTGAACGATTTGGTTGGATAGATGAAAAGAACGCTCCGAAAAATTTCGGGGCGTTTTATGTTTATTTCTATTCCCAGCCGAGGCCGTAAATCGTGATGTCCGTTGATATGCTTTCTTCGGACTTGAAATCGATTTTGTAGCCGTTTATTGCGAACTGGATTGCGCCAAGTTCCTTGATTACGTCGTCGATGTTCTGCTTGACGCCCCAGCCTTCCTGTGCAAAGTCAGTGAACAGCAATGTGACTTCGCTGATTTTGTCGCCCGTGGCAGGGAGGGTGATGCGGAAGTTGTCGCCCTGGTTGATTTCGTAGATGTCGTCGCCAATGAGGGCTTCGTTCTGCTTTGGAACAAGCACAATGTCAAGAGGCAAGGTCGTGGAAGTGTAAGCCAGGTTTATTTGCTTGTACTTGCTCAGGTTTGCGCCCTTTGCTTGTAATTCTGCTACAAGGTCTGCACCGGCCCCGTAATATACGGATGGTTTGGCATCGATAGTGAGGCAGAGTGCTTTGCAAGGAGATGGTTCTGGGTACGAGGACTTTGGGTACGAGGAATGGGCTATTATCGGTTCCGGTTCCTTGGAAAATGTGTACCAAGGATGCGGATCTGTGCCAATGCCTGTTTCAAGAGCATACCAAAACAACGATCCCCTCCATTCTGTTTTATCTTCGGAAACCCTTTCTTCGCGAACGTCCATAATATTGGGGAAATTCGGATAGTTCCCCTTTACGCCTAGCTCTGCCAAAAGTTGTTTCTGGACCATGGCTGAAATGGAATCCAACTGGAAGTTGACTTCGGGGATTACTTCCTCTGGGACAATGGAAGTGCTTGGAATCAAGCATTCTCCGTCGTAAGCACCGATGGATATGATGTTGAAGAATCCTTCCGTTCCGGAAAGTTCGGAAATTTCAAATGTGAAGGTTGCAATGTTTTTGATTGCAGTTTCTATGGAAATTTCTTGTGACGCGAAACCAGTCTGCGTAAAGTCAGACCAAGCGAATTTTTGGACGGTTCCGTATTCTGCCTTGGGTAGGTAAACATCGTGGTTGCTGTAATTGATTTCCTTGTCCAGGGAATCGCCGAGGCCGAGCTTTAGTTTAGCAGGGAAGTCGGAAACATAGCTGATGCAGAGACCCTTCATATCGGTGACGTCTGCGGTCATCTGCTTGCCGTTTTTGTCTTCACCGGCAATGTTGAAGCTTAGCCCGACATACGGTCGGTAATCGAGCGAGCCCTGGTCCAGAACGATGTTTCCGCAAATGCCCCCGCAGTAGTCTATGACTGACTTGAAACCGTCTGCGCCTTCACCAAGAGGAACAGGCCATTTGATTTGGGAAGCGCCGCCGTTGCTGTTGTCTGTGTAGCTGTACCACAATCCAGATTTTTGGGAGCCGGCATCGCGACCGGTGTTTATGCGGTATATGCCCTCGTCGCCGTACCATGTGACAAAGCCGGCCTTTTCAACCTGTGGCCTTATCGGGGTGTCCGTTTTTGAGGAACTGCTCTCAACAGGGGAATCGCCTTCTTTTTCGGAGGAACTGCTGAGCTCCGTGTCGGTGCTTTCGCTGCTGGAGCTTTCGTCAGCGATTGTCTCGCTGTTTGTGGCACTGCTGCTGTCGTCACCGCATGCAAAGAAGAATGCGGAAACGCCAAGGGAGAGTAATAGAGGGAATTTTTTCATGGTTGGTCCTTTTTTAATTAACATATTGCGTTACAGTTGCTGTCGTTTTCTTTTTTGAGATTGCAACTATCATGGAACTTCTTTAGCCAATCTTTTTTTGCAGAACTCAATTTCAATTCATAATCTTTGGGTTCTTCAAACTTAACAGCGATGGAAAATGGATCTTTGACTTCCTTTACAATTTCTTTCCATAAAGATTTTGCATTGGCATTCTCGATGACTGCATAGTGTTGGCGCAAGTTGGGCTTTAAATTGAATTTTTTCATTAATTTTTCGGATAATTTAAAGCGGGCTTTTTCTGGGGTTTCCTGTTTGTCAAGAACGCATGGGACAAAACTATAGAAGTCTTGGTCTTCTGAATACATTTGACCAACATAGGTTTTGCATTTGTTGTGGCGACGATTTTTGGATTCACCTTGCGCACCTTTTGAAACTAGAGCGTCAAGGACGGCCGTTTGGAAAGCTTTTGAAAAAGAGCCCTTCTTTTTTTCTATTTCATCTTGATCTAGGATATCGCCAACTACAAAGACCGTATCAATGTAGAAGGAATTATCTTTATGACAACCAAAAAGAATCAAGGCTCCTTTTTCTAAATCAGTCAAGTCACTGTTTTTGTCTTTTTGCTGGCATGTCGTGTAATAGAAATGGTCGCCAAATACAAAGGGATCTGTATTCGTTTTGCCTTTAGGCTTGTTGGTAGCTAGGACAGGAATAAAGTAGCCGTTTTCGTAAATGGAACATTCTTCCCATTCTCCCCAAAAAATGAGTTCTTTGCTTTTCACGGAATTTTTGCAAAGGTATTCTCCTTCTGCAATCATCGGCTTGCGATTGTGGGTAGAATAATTCCAAAGCAGGATTTCTTTGTTATCGAAGTTTTTAAACCAACGGCTTTCTCCCTTAAATATTTTAGGATGAGAAACAAGATTGCTTGGGTGCATAAACTGGATTACATTCTTTTCAACTTTTTTCTTTGTCATATTAAATCCTTTTTTGAAGAATGTTTTAGTCCTTGAGGCAACGGACTGAATAGCCGGTATACTTCACCGATGTCGAAGAATTCATACCAGAAACCCCGAAGGAAGTGGAGTTGGCAGAGTATTTATTACTGGGAGACCCTGTTGACTCTATCGAATGCCAGAAACTCCACCATTCACCGCTACCGTAGAAACGATTGCCGTCGAAGAAACCGCCTGCAGGAAGCATTGAGAAACCATACGTATCTTTGCCATTGCCTGATTCACCGTAACTATCGTTCTTCCAGCCGCTAGTAGATTTAAGTTTAGTACCAGCTACATTAGACCCTCCAACAGCATTAATTAGAGTGTTGCGTTCTGCATTACTCGGCAAGTGCCAGCCCTCGGGGCAAACGCCTCGCACCAAGGTCGCTGAGCTTGCCGAAGCGACATCACATGTAACGCCATCACCGCAGCCCTTGCCAGTAGCAGAAAATACTCCGGCAGAGTCCATGGCGGCGGACCACATATAGAGTCTGCCATACTTAGCACAAGAATCTGCGCTGTTGTTATAGCAGTAGCTCTTGGCAGTCCCCTCATTGTAGTCATAGTTCAGGTTCTCTGCCATCCAGGTCTGTGTAGCTATGGTTGTTGTCTTATATTTCTTGCCGTCACGACTGTCTGTTATTGAACCGATAATCGCATTATCATCCCACACCCACTTGCTGTTTTCACAAAGCCATTTTGTACCGTTCTTCGCGGTCACGCTTTCAAGGTACGATACGCATGCCTTTTCAAAGTAATTTATTGCAATAGAATCCCTTTCGACCCTAAATGTATCGGCATCGCAGGTGTAATATTTGTCTGTATTCACAAGTCCCTTCAAAAGCTCACCATTCTTTTTACATTCATAATGAATCGTGTTGATGCGAGCTTCGCTTGCCCATACCCAGCCGTTACTGAGGCACACATAGTATGTTCCGCTGTAAAGCCCCACAGAGTCTATCAGGTTCGTGTAGCAACCACCAAGAGTCTTCGATAGTCCGTCGGTTATTTCTTTCCAGCCTGTTGTTCCATTGCAAGCATAGACCTTGCTTGTATTTACGCGACCGTTTATCAAGTCGCCGTCCGTCTTAGTAGAGCATTTAGTGCGTGCTTCATAAGTGTCGTTGTAAAAGTTCCCTGCCGTATTTGTCCAGCGATAGGCGGTATCTTGAGTTCCGGCAGAGCACACATAGTAAAGGTTGTTGACCTTGACTGTAGAGGTGTCGTTCAGGGCAGACTTTGTGCAGGCCTTGCCTCCGTTTGCCCTCTGCTCATACATTAGGCTGTCTATTGCCGTTCCATGTCTCCACTTGCCATCTTCATAGACATACACGAGGTTCGTGTTCACTTGACCGTTGCGCACATCGCCGTTTTTAAAGTTGTTGCCCCAGCCTGCAGTGTCCTTTTCGATGTCGGTCGCACGGCGCCAAAGTTTTGACTTTTCATCACAAATAAAGCGAACCTTTTTATCGTTTGAACCAGCGTAGGCATACTTGCTTGCGTAAAGGGCGCTTTTGCTGTTTGTGTCACGAGCAACAACGTTCTTGTTACTTTCATCGCAAGCACCAAGGCCGTATTCGTTATACCAGAAGTTGCGCACATACTTTTCAAAATCAGGGACATTGCCCCAGTCAGATGCGTTGCTTCTAATTTTAGGAAGGGTAGTGTTCACGGAGTAGCGGTCCTCACCAAGATCCGCACTGTCTGCCAAGTCGGCAATGCTAGCGCGTAGTGCTGCATCATTCCACTTACCATCCTTTGCTATGTCTTGGCCTATTTGGGTTAATCTTGCTGTCAGTTTACTGTCACCCACATATAGTTTCACCAAAACGCTTACGGCAAGGAGCGCAGCGCTCTGGTCGCTTGTACCCAAGATGTTCAAGTCTTCGCTTGCGTCGAAGTTTTTGGCGTCAATGCCGAATGCTGCAAAAATTTCCTTTTGCGCCTGTTTCTTTGCATCTGTGAGCTTTAAGGTCCCGTCGCTATTGGCCATGAGTTCACGCACGCGGAAGTATTCCAAGTGGGTTAGCACATTTATGTTTGCTTTTTTGCGGTCGCTCAAATCTGTATAGGCATAGAGCTTGATGGGAGATGTGGTATAGGCGCGTGAGGAGCCGACTTCATTGAGGTAGTAGCCGTTTGCTTCCAGGAGTGCGTATGGAGAAGCAAGGGAAATATTGTTGATGCTGTACTTTCCGTCATCGCTTGTAATCATGCCGTCAAAGAATCTGTTTGTCTTGGTAAGGTTCTTGTCGCCTTTCAGTTCATAAACGAGAACGCTTGAACCTGCAGCAAATGGCCCCTTCTGTGCGACACCCTGCAGTTCTTCCAGGAACATAATGTCATCGGCTGGTGTAATTACTTCGCCACCGCCGTTCAGGTTCATGTTGAACTTGTCGTCGCCACATTTGATTGTGACGCTTTCTTCGGTTTGGTAAATTACGCTGCAGCCTGCGCCATCTTTACCGTCATCGCCTTGCTCGCCTTTAGATCCATTCAGTATAGATCCAATAACTTTATCGTTGCAAAGAATGTTCACTCCACTGCTGTCTGCAAGGGGTTCCGTAGTGCAGGTTATATTTTCGCCAGAAACATAGACAGTGTCGGTTGAAGTTTCGCCACCAAGTTTTTTCCAGTCCTTGCCTGTACACACATAAACATCTGCATCGCTTTTTACCATGTACTGTTCGCCTGCATTGTCGGCGGTGCACTTGGGCAGGTCAGAAAGCTTATCGGCAATCTCCATTCCACTGGTATAGTTGTTGGTGATGTTTTCTGTGGTGTCGCCGCCGCATGCAAAGAAAAATGCGGTAACGCCAAGGGATGGTAGTAGGGAAAATTTTTTCATAGTGGTGGCTCCTTGCCTTTTTTGAATAAAAATAGCCTATAAAAGACTGTTAGTCAATTTAAAAACGATACGAAAAACGCTTTATTTTAAATAAAATCATTGATTTTTGAAAATTTCATTTCTATATTGCGATGCGATACACGCTTAGAATACAGACGAAAGTTTTGCCTATGCAAGAACTTTGAAAAACCTGTTTTTGTAAAAACCTAGATTTGGAAAAGAAATGAAGTCTATACTCGAATACCTGGATTATCGCAAGTTCATGCAGGACTTTTACACCGAAAAGAAGCGGACGGCGGCTTTTTCGTGGCGCGACTTTGCCGCCCGGGCGGGCTACTCTTCGCCGGTGTTTTTGAAGCTTGTGAGCGAGGGAAAGAACGGACTGAACAGAAAGGTGGTCCGCAAGGTGGGCGAGGCCATGAACCTTGCCGGCTACGAGTTGGATTTTTTCCAGAACCTGGTGGAGTTCAACCAGGCGAAGCGTGATGCCGACCGCAAGGCCGCCTACGAGACCATGAGGAGAATCGCCAAGGAGCATAAGGTGGGCGCAATCGACGATGCCCACTACAGCTATTTTTCCTCATGGGTCTATCCGACTATTCGCGAGCTTGCGCCTACCATGGGCTGTGCAGAAGCTTCTGAAATGGCAAAGCGCTGCGTTCCGAAGGTGTCTGCCGCAGAGGTCGAAAATGCCGTTCGCTTTTTAATGGAAAACGGCATGCTGCGTGTGAGTGCCGACGGAAATTACGAGATGACAGAGAAGAGTGTTGCCACTGGGCCTATTCCTGTGGCTTCCCTTGCCGTCAGGAATTTCCATAGGCAGATGAGTACCCTTGCCCTAGATACTCTCGATACTATCCCGACTTCAGAAAGAAATTTTTCTGCGCTGACCCTTGGCATCAGCAAAAATTCTTACGAACAGATTTTAAAGGAACTGGAAGAGTTCCGCAGAAAGGTAGTGGCGATTACGACTAACGATAACGAATCCGATCGCGTCTATCAAATGAATTTTCAATTGTTTCCACTAACGTATTCAAAAGAAGAAAAAAATGAAACGTAGATTTCCTGTTGTGCTTTGTTTTTCGGCTTTGACCTTTTTTGCCTGCTCCGATGGAGATTCCCATGCGGGCGGTACTACCGAAGCCGAAAACTCGATTGCCATTGTGGACAAGGTTGTTGCGGGCGTGTCTCAGAAGGGGCCGCTCATCAACGGTTCCAAGATACAGGTCTTTGAGCTGGAAGGTACGACCATGATCCAGACCGGTAGCGTGTTCAAGGGCGCAGTCACCAGCGATAACGGCGACTTCTCCGTGGCGCACATCAATCTGAAATCCCAATACGCCTTGCTGGAGGCAACAGGCCCGTATTACAGCGAACTGACGGGAAAGATTACGGCAAGCCCCATTACCTTGAATGCGTTGACAGATCTTTCTGATCGCGAAAACGTGAACATCAACTTGCTCACCCACATGGAATACGAGCGCGCCCTCTGGCTGGTCCATAACGACAGCCTTTCCGTGAAGGACGCAAAACTGCAGGCTGACCGCGAAATCCTTTCTGCCTTCGTGAAGGACTCCCTGGACGCAAGCCCCGAAGACTTGAACATCTTTGGCGACGGCGAATCCAACGCCGCCCTGCTTGCTGTTTCTGTGCTGATGCAGTTGGGCCGCACGGAATCCGAGTTCTCCAAGGCGGTTGCTGACTTTGTTGGCGATATCCAGCAGGACGGTGTCTGGGACGATTCTACCGCCAAGGCCTTTGCGGCAGACGAAGCCTACAGCGCGAACCTGGATTCCATTCGCAAGAACATTCTTTCCTGGAAAATTTCTGAAAAGATTCCAGCCTTCGAAAAGTATGTGGAACTTTTCTGGAATGGTGCTTATGGTTTGAATGTATGCAACTCCGAAATGGAAGGTGCGATTCTGCCAAACATCAATACGAAATCCAAGCTTTATAAATCTAAGTTCCGCTGCAAGGAAGGACACTGGGAACTTTATGAGCTGTTCGTAGAAAAAGAGAGCCTATATACCACGGAATACCCTGTGGTAGCAATGGACACTGTGGCAAAAATTTCTGAACTGGATTGCTCCGGCTCCATGTACTGCCCAAGAGACTGCCGCTATGTTTCTGACCCCGACCGCGGTAAAGTCTGCAGCCGCGTCAACACGGAACTGGACGACGGCAGCGATACCTTTGGTTATATCTGGTGGACTACCGATGAATCTTCCAATGTGGTTTGGCCGGGCGGCGATCTGGGCTACGGCTTTGAAGCTGCATCACGCGATAAGTACGGTTACCTGTATGGCATTTCGGAACTGGGCGATGTAGATAAGCCCTACACTATTGTGGGCTTTGATGTTTCTGGCTTGGAAGGAAACGGTAACGACCTTACGAATTGGAAGGGCTTTTGCGTGGTCTATACATCGACTGAAGACATGTTCATTACACTTCGTTCCCCTGGCGATAGCTCCATTACCAACTTTGACTATTACCAGGCAAAGCTTCCTGCAACGTCAAGCATTATCAATGCCGATGTTTCTTGGGATAAGTTCGTGCAGCAGGGCTGAGGCAAAAAGTTGAACCGCGATGACGTAGTAAAGAATGTAAGCCAGGTTCACTTCAAGTATTTCCAGCCGGGCATTCGTGCGTCCTTCAAGATTTTTGCCATCGGCAAGCTTGGGACATGCAACCAGTAGGCGCATTTTCTAAATTTACGGCATGCCCGAAAAAGTGCCTCAGTCAGAGCTTGCGCAGCATTCTTCTCCAGAGTCCGCGCAGGCCTCAAATGGTGTTGCGGTTTCCCGCAATATCTATCTTGATAGCTTCCTGACTTTCTTCAAGATAGGCTTGTTCACCTTTGGCGGTGGCTATGCCATGATTCCGCTGATCGAGTCCGAGATTATCGATAAGAAGAAGTGGCTTGACCGTGAAGCCTTTACGGACCTGCTGGCGATCGCCCAGAGTTGCCCTGGCATTTTTGCAGTGAACATCAGCATTTTTATCGGGTACCGTTTGCGTCGTGTGAAGGGCGCCTTGGTTTCGTGCATTGGGGCGGCGCTGCCTAGCTTCATTATCATTTTGCTGATTGCGCTGTTCTTCCATCAGTTCAAGGATAACGAGATTGTGGCTGCGGCCTTTCGCGGGATTCGCCCTGCCGTGGTGGCGCTCATAGCGGTGCCTACGTTTAACCTTGCGAAAAAGGCGAAGCTGAACCGCTACACCTTCTGGGTGCCTATTGTGAGCGCCCTCCTGATTTGGCTCTTGGGCGTGTCGCCGGTTCTGATTATTCTGGCAGCTGGTATCGGCGGTTATCTTTTTGGCCGCGGCAGTAATAAACCCGAGGCTTCGCCGACGAATCCCATCGCCGAAAAATCAAACGCTGAAATTTCAGAGGGGAAAAAGTAATGTTCCTCTATTGCATAAACCTCAAAGCACCGCAGGTGCGTACTCATTTCTCAGAGGGAGTGCTTGCACGACCGGCCTCAAAGCTCCTATGATTTTCCTCAAGCTTTTCTATACCTTCTTCCAGATAGGCCTCTTTGGATTTGGTGGCGGCTACGGCATGCTTTCCTTGATCCAGCGCGAAGTGGTTTTCAATCACCACTGGATGACTTCTGCGGACTTTATCGACATCGTCGCCATCAGCCAGATGACTCCTGGCCCCATCGGAATTAACTCCGCCACTTATGCTGGCTTTACCGCTTTGCAGAACACGGGTGCCGCGCCTTGGCTTTGCGTTTTGGGAAGTTGCGTCGCCACTTTCTCTGTGGTGCTGCCTTCCCTGATCTTGATGCTGCTCATCAGCCGCTTCCTTATGAAGTACGCCAGGCACCCCAAGGTCCGCGCGGTTCTGGACGCCTTGAAGCCTGTGGTGGTGGGCCTTTTGCTGGCTGCGGTTTTGATGCTGACCAACGGGGAAAATTTTGGGAACCCGTTTGAGTGCCTAGGTGGTCACGCTGAGGAGGCGCTCCACTTCGGCGTTGCCACCGGACTGTTCCTCTTGACTTTCGCCTTGACCAAGGGCTTTACCATCGGAAAGGGCGACAGGGCTCGAAAGATAAAAATCGGCCCCATCAAGATGATTGTATTTGCCGCCGTTATTGGCGCGGTAATTTTATAACAAAGAAACATTGAAAAAAGGCTCCAGAAAACTGGAGCCTCTGCGTAGAATCATTTTTTGCGAAAAATTATGTTTTGTCAGGTTCTTTTTCCTTGGGCAGAACCAGGTTCAGAATCACTGCCAGCAGGAACACTACGGCTACGCAGTTCTCGGCGAAGATGGTCTGCACGATCTGGGGGAAGGCCTTGAACATGCCCGTTGCCTGAGTGAAGCCAAGGCCCACACTCAAAGAAAGGCTTACGATGATCATGTTGCGCTGGCTAAATCCGCTCTTGGAAAGCATACCGAAACCTGCAAACAGGATGGAGCCGAACATCATGATGGTGCAGCCGCCAAGTACCGCCTGCGGGATGGTGGTAAGCAGGGTTCCGATGGGAGGGAAGATGCCGCCCATGAGCATGACGATAGCGCCCGTGGCGATGGTGAAGCGGTTCACTACGCCGGAGAGGGAGGCTAGGCCCACGTTCTGGCTAAAGGAAGTGATAGGGGTGCAGCCGAAGATGCCGGAGATGGTGCTGACGAAACCGTCGCAACTGATGGCGCCGCCCATTTCGGATTTATGAATCTGACGCTTGAGGGCTCCATTCACCAATGCGCTTGAGTCGCCCACCGTTTCGGTTGCGGAAACCAGGAAGATGGCGACAACGGAAAGGATGGGGCCGATGTGGAATTCCGGAGTGAAGGGAAGAATCTTGGGGAGCGCAATGACGCTGCAGCCTGCAAGTCCCGAGAAGTCCACCATGCCCATGCAAAGTGCAAGAATGTAGCCCACGATAAGGCCCACCAGCACAGAGAGGGAGCGGAGGAAACCCTTGGCGAAAACCTGGGTGAGTAGGCAGGTGAGCAAGGTGACGCTGCCTACGATCCAGTTGTGGGTGGCGCCGAAGTCAGCGGAACCCTGGCCGCCGGCGAAAGAGTTTGCGCCGATGGGGAGCAGCGAGAAACCGATAGCCGTAACCACGGTGGCGGCAACGATATGCGGAATAAGCTTAAGCCAGTACTTTGCGCAAAGGCCAAGCAGGCCTTCCACGATACCACCCACGATAACAGCGCCCATGAGAGTGCCCATGCCCTGTGTGGTTCCGATGCCGATGGCTACCGAAAGAAAGGTAAAGCTGATGCCCATGACGATGGGCAGACGGGAGCCGATTTTCCAGACGGGGTAGAGCTGCACCAGGGTGCCAATGCCTGCGATGATCATGCAGTTCTGAATCAGGGAGGCCGTAAGACCCTTCTCGATGCCCACCACATTGGCGAGAATGATGATGGGGGTGATGTTGCTGACGAACATGGCCAGCACATGCTGCAGGCCGAAGGGCAAGGCCTTCAGCACCGGCACGCGACCGTCCAACTGATAAATGTTTTCTGAAGATGTATTCATAATTTACTCGTGCCTCGAACCAGGCGCCTCGAACCTCGAACCTGGAGCCTCGTGCCTCGAACCTGAAACCTACCCCAGTTTCAAATTCGTATTTTTCAAGGGCAATTCCGGCTGTTCCCTAAACTTGATGGTCTGGGTCTGCCAATCCATGGATTCCACGATGGCGATGGATTCTACGCGGTAGCCTTCTTCGCGAAGGGTGCGACCGCCCTTCTGCTGCCCCTTTTCGATGGCGATGCCAAGACCTGCCACGGTACCGCCCGCCTGGTGTACCAGGTCGATAAGGGCATGAGCCGCAGCGCCATCTGCCAAGAAGTCATCCACGATCAGGACCTTGTCGGTAGCTTTCATATAAGGCTTGGAGATGAACACGTTGTTCATCTTCTTGTGGGTGAAGGAGTAGGCCTGGGCCACGTACTTGTCGTCGGTACTGTTGGCAGTCTGGCTCTTCTTTGCGAAAACCACGGGCACGTCGTAAAGGTGTCCCAAGAGCGTCGCGATGGCGATGCCGCTGGCTTCGATAGTGAGAATCTTGTTGATTTCCACATCGCGGTAACGGCGCTGGAATTCGTAGGCCATCTGTCGCATGATATCCACGTCGATCTGATGGTTCAAGAAACTGTCGACCTTAAGGATGTTGCCTTCCTTAATGACGCCGTCGCGGAGAATCTTTTCTTCAAGAAAGTTCATAGTTGACCTTTAGGATATTACCTCTTGCAAACCTTGTCGTAAACTGCAATCTGACGTTCAATGATTCCGTCCCAGGTAAAGCAGTCGACGATTCGCTTGCGGGAACCCGCCAAGAGTTTTTTGACCAGGTCGGGATCGGCCTCTAGGCGCTTAAACGCACGGGCCAGCGCTTCCGGGTCCTTCTCCGGTACCAGAAGACCGCTTTCCTCGTCAACTACCACATCGGGGATACCGCCCACGTTGCTTGCCACGATGGGGAGGTTCAGCTCCATGGCTTCGATGAGGACCACGCCCAGGCCTTCGGTGTCGCCCTTGCTGTCTACGATGGCGGGCAGGGTAAATACGTTGGCGCTACGGTATTCCGCCTCGAGGTCCCTGGGACTGAGCTTACCCGTAAAGACAACATCACAAGGTCCACCGAATTCGTTGCCGGTGATGGCTTCGTCAGAAATGGCCATGTCATGGGTCTGCCGTTTCAGTTTCTCGGTAAGGTCGCCGACTCCGACAATGCGGATTTCGAACTTGTCGGCGGGCAAATACCTTGCCGCTTCAATCAGGTGCTCGATGCCCTTGCGTTCGATATGGCGGCCTACGAAGAGGATCCTGAACTTGCCGTTGACGGGATGCACTGCTATGGATGCCGCTCTGGATTCTTCGCTTTGCTCAGAATGACGTGAGGAGGCGTCAAAACCTGGAGCCTCGCTACCTAAGGTCGTTCCGTAGGGGCTCCACTCCACATCAACATTGCGCAGTGCCTTGATCTTGCCTGCGGTAAAGCTGCTGTTTGCAAATACGGCCTGGGCCTGGCCGATGGCGAATTTCAGGAAGGGCCTTACCCACTTCTTCTTGCGGATCAGCAGAAGTTCTGCACCGTGGAAGTTCAGCACCAGGGGAATGCGGAATAGTTTTGCAGCCCCCAGCGCGATGAAAGCATGGGGGAATGGCCAATGGGCGTGGATGACGTCGGGCTTCCACTTGCGGCAAAGGCCCAGGCATTTAAAGAATCCGCTGATGATGTAGGGAATCGCTAGAAGCTGTAGCCAGGGCCTGGAGGCCATCTTGCTTGGGGCGCCTTCCTCGTGGGTCAGCATTTCCCAGCTGGCGGGCGCATAGCGGAAGCGATTGACGTGAACGCCATCGATGCTGTGGCTTTTTAGACCCTTGTAGGCGGGTGCCAGGACTTGGATGTCGATGCCGGCTTTTTTTAAGTGGGCTACGGAGGCGCGCAGCCATGGGACTTCGGCGTCTTCGTGAAAGCGCGGGTAGACGGAGCCGATGACGAGGACTTTTCGAACCATGGATCAGTTCAGGTTAGTTGGCGGCTGTTTCCTGAGTGGGAACGTCCTGGATACAGGCTGGGTATACAATGGGGCGTACCAGGTCGTTGAGAACCATGTTTGCCGATTCAAAATTCAGGCTGATGGCCATTTGCTGGATGCGGCCCTTCACTCGGTTCCAGCCTTCGATCTTGGAGTCCAGCAAAAGCATGCCCAGGCCGGAGCCACCTTCCAGAAAGCCGATGATGTCCGAGCCGCGGTTGCTCTTGTGGAGCGAGGCCAGGAAGACTTCCCAGAACTGGGCTCCCATTTCTTCGCCACCCACTTGCTTCTTCACATTTTCAAAGTCAAATTCGATGTACACAAAGGAACTGTGGTCCTCGTCGCTGCGGATAATTTCTTCCTGGCAACGACGTTCGAATATCTCCTCGGTGTAGATGGAGATATCATATTTGTGCTTAGAAATCAAATTAAAAAGCAACTCTTTCATCATCGGAGTAGAATTTAGTCTATTTTTACACCATGCAGCGATTGATCAAGCTTAAAAAAGTCCTTAAGAACAGTGTTTTTGCCGCCGCCGTGGAAAATTTCAAGGCAATCAGGGCGGCGACTTCCAAGTATCGCCCATTGACCGAAATGGAAATCCAGGTTCTGGTCCAGAACGGCAACCGTTCGGAGGCCTGGTCCAAGGTTCTGGTTGAGCAGGATTTTGACCCCACCCGCATTCATCGCTCCACCTTTGTGGGCGACGTGTTCCTGCCCCGCTTCTTTGGCACGTTGCTCTTGCCGGGCGATATTTCTTACCCTACGGGAATCTACGATAGCCTGGTTCACAACTGCATCATAGAGAACGCCCTTGTCTATCGCGTGGCCATGCTGTCTAACGAGTTGATTCGAATGGGTGCCGTGGTACAGAACGTAGGCTCCCTGGTGAGCAGCGGCAAGATCAACTACATGATCGGCACCTCTATGAGCGTGGGCAACGAGATGGGGGGACGCAGCGTTCTGGTGTTCCCCGAAATTTCCATGGAACTGGTGGAGGCCCAGCTTTTCCACAAGGCCGACGCCGAGGTTGTAAAGTCCTTCGCTGAACAGCTGCAGGCTTATCGCGAGGAGACCGCGCTCCCCTTTGGCGTGGTGGGAAAGGGTGCCGTGGTTTCCAATACGAACATCATTCGCAACAGCTGGATTGGCGCCCATGCCCGTGTCGAGGGCGCATCCAAGATTCGCAATTCCGTTATTCTCAGTTCCCTTGAGGCCTCCAGCCATATCTACGATTCCGTGATCCTGGAGAATTCCAACGTGCAGATGGGCGTTACCGTGCATACGGGCGCCGAGGTGCAGGGGTCTGTGCTCATGAGCCGCACCAAGGTGGCCTGCAAGGCCATCGTGAAGTCGTCGATTATCGCTCCCTGCTGCCATATCGAAGAGGGCGAGGTCAACAGTTCCTATATGGGCCCCATGACCCAGATGCATCACCATTCCCTGCTGATTGCCGCCTTGTGGCCCGAGGGCTGCGGCAACCTGGGCTATGGCGCCAACGTGGGCAGTAACCATACAGGTCGCATGCCCGACCAGGAAGTGATGCCGGGACAGGGGATGTTCTTTGGTCTGGGCGTGAACATCAAGTTCCCGGCCAACTATCGCGAATCGCCTTTCACCCTGATTGCAAGCGGTGTGACCACGTTGCCCCAGCGAGTGAAGTTCCCCTTCTCCCTGATTCGACCCGGGGATCCCCAGCTGAACGGTGTTCCCGCTCGCTTGAACGAAATCGTGCCGGGCTGGAATTACGCCCGCAATGCCTACGCCTTGGATCGCAATGCCTACAAGTATTCCATTCGCGGCAAGGGCGCGGTGACGGCATCCTTCTGCAGCATTTTCAATGCCGAGACGGTGCGCTACGTTTACGATGCCTACTGCCGCTTGCAGGTGGCCACCATCCGCGATATCTACACCAAGGAACACATCGACGGCGTTGGCGAAAACTTCTTGCGCGAGCGTATTCGCCAGCAGGCTCTGCATACCTACGCCGAGTACCTGGAACGCTATGTGCTGGAATCGCTCATTACCCTGGTTGTAAACGACAACAGCCTGCAGAATCAGCCTGTAAAGGAACTGCGTCGACTAATCACCACCGATGCCAACAAGGATATCGTTCGCGTGGTCCCGTTGCCCGAAACCTTCGAGGAGCTGCTGAAGCGTTATCGCCAGCTGGAAAAGGAATGGTTCGAACGGGTTTCCCATGGTCTTGACAAGGACAACGAACGGGGCCGCGAAATCTTTGACGACTACGACGATGCCCATCCCGTAGACAAGGGCTTTACCGAATGGGAAAAGAACCGCGTCGAGGAAAAGTTGCGTCGTCTTGGTTCCATTGCGAAGGTGGTTGGCGGCTAGATGCCTGAGCCGTCAAACGGAGATTGTCCTTGAATTGATTTGAACGGGGATTGCTGCGAAATGCTTGACGTAACCCTTTACATTCTGCTTGCCGTAGAGGTTGTGCTGCGCCTGCTCCTGGAAATCAGAGAGCGCCGCGCCACGCAGCTTAAGGGTGGCGCCTTTTCGGTGCTGCGCCTGATTCCCCTGGTAAACGACATCGTGCCGCTGCCGGAAACCCTCCGGGAAACTGCAGAAGACGCGTTCACAAAGGAGCATGAGCGCGGCCATGTGGATGCGCGCCACTCCGTACTTCGAAATCTCGTAAAGGTCGTCGCCGTGATGCTTGCGGTGGGATTCTTCATGTTCATGATCGGCCGCTGCGGAACGCCGCTGGTTGTGGCTGTGCTGTGGTTGCACCTGGTCGCGGCCCCTTGCCGCCTGTTGTTCCACTGGTACTGCTGGGGGCAGGAATACGAGGCCGACGCCTATGCCTATAGGCAGCTGGGCCGCCAGAAGACCAAGGAGGCCATGCGCGCCCTCGTCGCCTCCGAGATTCCCTACACTCCGCTGTTCGCCCTTGTGTACCGCGAACATCCTACGGCTGCATTACGCCGCGGAAAGCTGCTTGGGAAGTGAGTCTCTGTCCGCTGCCGCGGGCAAGCTGCTGTGGCAAATGGCTGCGTTTCCTGTTTGAATTTTTTGCGCCTTTCTTCTGCCGGTTCGCCGTTTTGTAGGCCGATTCGTCTTTTTTGTAGGCTAGTGTGTGGTGGATTGTCGGTTTGGCCTACAAAAATTTGTCGTGAAATTCGTCCTTTGAGCTGTTGTGTCGTGGTTTTGTAGGCCAAATGTTGTGATTCATCCGTTTTAGCCCACAAAAAATCCTTCGGCAAGTCGCTCTGCTTGTTAGTTTATTCTGAATTTTGTAGGCTAAACTCTGGTTGTTCTGTGGTTTGGCCTACAAATGTGCCGGATTTACCCAAGCCGGATTTCAATTTTGCCTACAATCCCCGCTCATTCCCGGCCCAATCCTTGGCCGTGTCCTCCACCTACCGCGAATACAATTACACCGCTCCAAAATCTATTGACAAAAGGCAAATATTTAATAAGATTTGGGACGAACGATTTTCATCGTCTTTTGTATATCCGGTTTTTTATATCACACATTTTTTTAAGGAGTGAATGATGCCTGATTTGCAAAAGGGCGATTCTATTTTATTTTCCGAAAACGTTCCCGATGGCGTTTTTGATATACTTTCTACGGACAATTTGAAACCTGCGCTGCAGGAGCGGCGATCCCAGCTGATGGCTGCGGTTGAAGCCATCGAGGCGGACCAGGCGAAGAACTATGGGAATGTTGCAGGCCGCCTACGTATCGATATGAATGGGCGTTACGCACGATTTTTCCGGGTACTTTCCTCGGCTGACTTTCGGGGCGAGTACATTCCTAGGAAGAAGCGCTCTGTTGCCCGCGCCCTTGCGCAGAAGGACTACAATGCGAATGTCCTTGAAATGCTGCGAAACCAGCTGCAGCAAGTAGAGGCGTTCCTATCGGATTATAACCCTTACGAAGTTGATGAATTCTACGAAGCTCTGCATTCGACTCGCCGCTCGATCGTTCAGCCGGTTCGACTCTCCGACGAGGATTTTGCGCGGCGCTGGCTTGCCGTGACCTATGAGCGAAAGTCCTTTGCCGAAAGTAGTCCGGAGTTCTATTCCGCGGATGGCCTCAGGGTTCGTTCAAAATCAGAGGTGATTATCGCTGACACTCTTACGCGCCTGCGCATCCCCTTTCGCTACGAGTTTCCTTTAAAGATAAAGGGGCTGGGCGTGGTACATCCTGATTTCATCTGCCTTGACGTGCGTCGCCGCAGAACCGTGGTCTGGGAGCACTTCGGGATGATGGACAATCCTGATTACGCCTTGCGCGCAGTCCACAAGATGAAGCGCTACAGGGAGGCGGGTTTTAATGGGGGAAACTTCATAACGACGTTTGAGTCGACCGGGGATCCGCTGAGCTCCAAGGATGCAAAAAGTGCGGCAGCGATATTGCGTTCATGCGCATATACAGCGGCTCGGTAATGCCCAAGCAAGCTTGGTCACTACTCTCGCCTTTTTGTATATTGACTTGCGTATGATTAAGAGATCTCGTGCATCGGTTTTTGCTTTTTTGGCGCTGTGCAGTTTTTTTGCGCAGCCGTCCCTTGCCTTCGACGTGAGCGTCAAGGCTAACGTGGATAACGCCCAGGTGTTCATCGGCGACATGTTCAACTACGAAATCGCCGTCACCGCCCCCGAAAACGCCATCGTGGACCTGCCCAGCTTCGTGGGCAACCTTGGCAGCTTTGAAGTCAAGGAGATGAAGAACGAAAAGATCACCGAGGGCATGCCCAAGGGAACCGCCAAGTTCACCTGGCTTGCCACCTTGAACACCTTCGTCAGCGGCGACTTCGGCATCGCGCCCCAGCAGGTCGTGGCCATCGTCGACAAGGACACGGTCAAGACCAACACCGATCCCGTGGCCGTAAAGGTATCCCCCCGCACCACCGGCGAGGAAACCGACATCCTGGACGTAGAGGACCCTGTGGCTGATCCGCGCCTGCCCCAGTGGCTGTACATCGTACTTGCGGTCCTTGGCGTCGCCCTTCTGGTGTTCCTGGGATGGCTCCTCCACAAGAAATTTGCAAAGCCCGGCGAAGCTCCCCGCCTGCCGCCCTACGAGGAGGCTGTGCTTGCCCTCAAGGAACTCCGCGTCCGCAATTACCTTGCCGAAGGTAACCAGGGCGATTACTTCATGTCCATGGGTTTCATTACCCGTCGCTACATCCAGCGCCGCTTCGAAGTGGACATCCTCGACGCCACCGCCGCGGAACTCAAGCAGCGCATGGCCCATGTGACGGGCCTTCCCCAGGCCTACAAGGAATCCGTGGTAACGCTTGCCGTCGAGACGGAACCTGTGAAATTCGCCAAGATGAAACTGGACGGCGAACGCTGCCGCTTCTGGGATGAATGGGCCGACCGCCTCCTCAAAGACACGAAGCCTACTCCTGAGACTGCTCGGGCTCAAAAGGAAAAATAAAACTTAAAGGCCCTCGCCCTCAAGGCAGCTGGGAAAAAGGTATAAACGGTCTTGTGCTGGGTGTGTGCGCGCCCAGCATTTTTTCCATCCACACCATGTCGTGCCACTGCGAAAACTTGTAGCCGCAGTCGTGGAATGTGCCCACCAGCTTAAAGCCCATCCTTTCGTGGAAGAGGATGCTGCTGTTATCCAGGTGGGTGCAGCCCGGTTTGGGGCATGCAATACAGGCGTTCATGTTCAATACGTTCTGCTGTGAAAGCTTGCGCTCTAAAGCTTCGTAGAGCATACGTCCAAGGCCGCGGCCATGGGCGTCTTCTCGGATGTAGATGGAAGTTTCTACGGCCCAGTCGTAGGCGGGGCGGCCCTTGAAAACTCCGGCGTAACAGTACCCGAGGATTTCGGCGCGGTTCTTGCCACAATCGCTACTGTTTTTTCGACAGCGGTCGTCGTTGCGGATATCTTCTCGGCGAAGGCTGCGCGGGCTGCCGTCGCATTTTTCATCGTGACTATTGTCGTCGCTTTCGATTACCAGATACGGATACCGCAGCAAAGTCTTACGAATGCGACCTTCAAATTCCTCGACGCTTGGAACGTCGTACTCGAAGGTGATGGCGGTGGTCTCCACGTATGGCTTGTAGATTGCTACTAGCTCCGTGGCATCGGCGGGGGTTGCTAGGCGAATGCGCACAGATGCGTCGGCAGAATTTTTCGGGCAAGTTCGTACGGATGGACCAGTCGCTGAATTGTTCATTTTCTCTTTCACATGGAAAAAGTTAATAAACTAGGGGATGTCCCTGGTAGAAAAGTTTCCGTTTACGGTAAAGGTTCGCCCGTCGTCGCACTTTATTTTGTGAACACCGGCTTCACTCTTGATCATGATGTCTCCAGCTGCGTACCCAAATTCCGCGCCCGGCAGCACGTACCCTGTGCAGGAAACTTCCCCGCTGGGCATGTAGATGGTGATTTCCTTGTGAAGGGAGCTTTTGATATCCTGCTTCATATTTTCAATGTCGCAGGAACAGAGAAGTAAGATCGTTGCGAAAAGAAATGCGGATAATTTTGTCATGGAGAAATCCTGGGTGGATACGTATTCGTTTATCTTGCCGCGAAATGGTGACTGTTCAGTTGTACGTGCAGATGCTCGTTGGCCTGCCCCTGGGATTCAAACAGAACCTTGAAGCGGTTGCCCAGAGATTCTTGCAGGCGTTCGGCAAAGTCGCGACGCATAGCGGTGTTGCTGATGTCCTTGGTACGCAGGTCAACTGCCGCGCCGCTGTAATGTGCGGAATTTTGGCAATGCTCATCGGAATCGTTGCCGCTGGTGACTGTGATGATGTAGTCGCTTCCGAACATTTCTCGGGAAATGTTGGCGGCAACGACCAGGGCGGAATCCATTTCCGGTCGCAGATTGCTCAGGTTGACTGCTGCAGATTTAATCTGCACCATGGCGACTGCCAACTCGTGGAACGCTTCCTCGGCGGAATCGTGATACCCGTTGAATGAATTTCGCTGGGTGTGGCTATGGCTTACAGTCTGATTGTAGTCAATGTGGCTGTCCTTGTCGGCCGGATCGGAGATGATCGCAGCTACAAGCAGAATGCAGCCGATAATGGCTGCGCCTCCCAAAAGGTAGGGAAGAATGGTGATGAAAAGTGCTACTACCCCTGCGACAACGCCAATGGCGAGAAGAACAATGATGATGTCAACTACAAATTCCATGGAGTTCCTCTAGGGTTTATTTTGATATAAGTGCAAACTTATGTCAAAAAGTGGTATTGGATTTTTTTGTCGCCCCTTACCTATTGTATCGTTAAGGGCCTCTTTTTTGTATAAAAGAAAATGCCTCTCCGCAAAAATTTGACGGAGAGGCTTTGTTTTGCAGATGGTGATGTCCCGCTTGCTGTTAGGTGGCCCTTGCGAGACTTGGGCCGCGAAAACTATGCGACCCTTTTCGGCTCCACGACGACCACCTTGCGACGGCCGGAAAACATTTCGGTATAGGAAGCCGTTACCAATTCTTCGAAAATAGCCTGAAAATCCATGAGCTGATCGTTCACGTTGCCAAGACGGTCCTGGAGCTGCGCAATATGGGCGCAAACAGCCTGGTATTCGCTGTCGGTCATGAGGTGATAACGCCTTTCCAGGCGAGCCTCAACCAAAGACAGGCTGCGTACGAGCTTGGCCTTGGATGCAATGAGGGCGTTGAAAGCGGAGCGGGAGTTGGAATTCATTTTCTTCATAATACTTTTCCTTTTAAAGTTGATTTTTTGCAGGACTTGTGCAAAATGGGCACAATATCCCCGTTGGGGATCATCCTTGAACATCAATCAATTTCTAAACAGTCAAAATATCTGAAGATGTATTTTCTAACTCGTCATATCCACTTATCTTATCGAAAGAAAAGGGAAGAATGTCAAAAGAAAAATGAAAAAAATGTCGCTAATTTCCGGCCACGATGATATTGTAGAAGTCCAGGAACTGTTCCGGGGAAAGTTCCTCGGCGCGAACGGTGGCGGGGTAGCCCAGACGTTCGATGGCTTCCTGGATCTTCTTCTTGTCGTAGGCCTTGCCGAAGGAATTGGCCAAGGTCTTGCGCTTCTGGGTAAAGGCTGCACGGACAAATTCAAAGAATTTTTCGATATCGGCGCCCTTGAAGTCCATTGGGTTTTCGCGTGGGGTCAGGAGCATAGTGGCGCTATCCACGTTGGGCTTGGGCGTAAAATGTTCTGGACCGATCTTACGCAAAATCTGAGTGTCGGCAAAGGCGCTCACTAGCACCGAAAGGCTGCCGTAATTGCTGCTGCAAGGGGCTGCGCAAATGCGTTCTGCAACTTCCAACTGCACCATGCCCATAAAGCCCTTGGTCAAATGCAAACGGGGCATAAGGCCTGCGATGATTGCGGTAGAGACATTGTAGGGCAAGTTGCCGGTGACCCAGGGCTTTTCGTGGGAATCCAGAAATCCCTGCAAGTCGAACTTTAAAAAGTCGATGTTTGTGATATGGAAGTTCTCGCGGCCCTTGAACTTTTCGTTCAAGACTTCCACACATTGCTCGTCAATTTCAACAGCGGTCAGATCCAGGCCGCGGTCCAGCAGGTGTTCCGTAAGGGCGCCGTGACCCGGACCGATTTCCAGCACAGCTTCGCCGGCGTCGGCAGGCAAGTCCCCTGCAATAGCAACAGCGGTGGGAACATCCAAGAAGTTCTGACCAAATTTTCTACGACGAGCTCTATCCATGAACTGAAAGATAGAAAAAGCCGAGATTCCGCGAAGAATCCTCGGCGATTTTTATTCCGGACACCGAGCTGGGATTTCAGTATTCAATAGCCCATGACTAGATGCTCCAATAAAGACTCATGCCATGGTCGTGATATTTTTTTTACTTATTTCAAATATGGTGGTGGACTTTTTCCTTTTTTTTTGAATATTTCTAGGGGGTGCAATTGTGTGAAAAAAACAATTGTGCGCATAAAAAAGGAATACTGTATGAACTTCAAAAAAATTCTCCTTGGGTCCGCCATTTTTGCGGCAGGCTTCGGTCTTATCGCCTGTGGTGACGATAGTTCTTCTGGTACCAGCGACGATGAAACTTCCGAAGATATCCAAAAGGACGATGACCAAAAAGACGATGCTGACGAATCGACCGAACCGGGATCTTCTTCCTCTGCCAAGTCGTCCTCTTCCGTCGAAAATTCTTCCTCTTCGCGCTGCATTGAAATGGTGCTGGATTCTGCAATCCTGACCAATGATATCAACTCCGATACGCAGCAGTCTATTAGCCTTAAGACTGGTGGCGAAATTCCCAAGCACCTGGAGCTCCGCGTTGATGTCGATACCGTCATGTTTGAAAGGAGCATGCTTCTTTCTGTCTATGAAGCCGACTTGAGCACCGGCCTGAAGCCTGGCACTCTGCCGACAGAAACTCCCGTATGCAAGAGCATGTTCGAAATCAACGAAGATACGGAAATCAGCAGCTCTATATTCGGTGCAACCGATGGAACTTGGTACATCGCAAAGGATAGCGACAATGCGATCTATCCGTTCTTTGCAACCGATATCAAGGTAGAGTCCACCGAAGATCAGACCATAGGCCAGCTGAAGCTGTACTACTACAAGAAGAAAGATCTTCACTAAGCTTACGATTGTTCCGCAAAGAAGCCTCCCCATGAGGGAGGCTTTTTCTTTATACCAAAAAGAACTCATCCATGTGGATGAGTCCCCTTTGTTCCTATTCTTGGTGTGTTAAAAGTTGGTCGTTTTAAAAGGACACAAGAATAAGAGCATAACTCTAAAACCGGTCGTTCGGCAGTCACTTTCGCAACTACAGAACTATGTCAATTGGGATATAGATAAAAACAGGGTGAAAAATTTGGGAGCTTGACATTTTTCCTTTCCGATGCGATATTATAAAGAAAACAGATAAGGAAATTTTTATGCAGTACAAAGATGCACACGAGCAGCGTGTTGAAATCTTCAAGGATACCCTCGGCATGATCCAGGAGTCGCCGGAACTGAGCGATGCCCTGGAAAAGTCCATTGGTGCGACGCAGCTGTATGGTGCCGACGAAACGCCGGAATTTTCCGAGGCGCTTGAGGCGAGCGCTTGCGAGGTGACTGTGACAAAGTATCGTACCTTCGAGGCGGCTGGCAAGCTTGCGAAAAAATATCCGGGCAAGAAGGTGGCTGTGCTGAACTTTGCGTCGGCAACAAATCCGGGCGGAGGAGTTGTGCATGGTAGTGGCGCCCAGGAAGAATGCCTTTGCCGCTGCTCCACCCTTTACCCTTGCCTTGCAAATGACGCCCTGTGGAAACCTTATTACAGGTTCCATCGGGAGCGTTTCGATACGACATATACCGACGCCTGCATTTACACGCCGGGCGTAAAAGTGATCAAGAGCGATACGGCGCTGCCGGAGCGTTTGCCGCAGGAAGGGTGGTTCACTGTGGATGTGATCACCTGTGCCGCCCCGAATTTGCGGTATGCGAAAATTCTAGCCAATGAATTGCTGGACATCCACCTGAGTCGTGGTCGAAAGATCTTGTCGGTGGCGGCGGCCAACGGCGTTGACGTTCTGGTGCTGGGAGCCTTTGGTTGCGGCGCCTTCGGTAACGACCCGAAGATTGTGGCCGAGGCCTACAGGCGGCTTTTGGGTGATTTCGCTAGGCGCTTTACCGCGGTGGAATTCGCGGTTTACTGCAGTCCTCGCGACGTCTCGAACTTTGATGCGTTCTGTGGAACTTTCCAGGGAGCGCTCAAATGAGTTTGGCGGGCGCGCAGTAAAAAAATGCCGAGGCTTCGCGAATGAGCCCCGGTTTTTTGTAGTTTGATCGTCGCAGTTCTGTGGCTTGGTTGCAGAATTTTGTCTTGCGGGCTTGAATTCGCGAGAATCTTAAGCCATCTTCCTCTTCGGCGAGATGGCGATAAAGATCAGCACGCTGATGAGCAGCAGGAAGGGGTAGAACATAAACGGAATAATGTCGAAGGCACTGATGTTTGCGACTTCTTGGCCGGCGGCGGACTGCGCGGCGCTGGCTGCGGAGATTGCAGCGAGGGCCACCAACATCTGAGCGCCGTAGGGGAGCAGGCCCTGCACAATGCATCCGAAGATGTCCAAGAGGGACGCGGTCTTCTGCGGTGAGATCCTGTACTCGTCGCTCATCTGCTTGGCGATGGGGGCGGCCATGACGATGGCTACGGTGTTGTTTGCTGTGGCTACGTCCATGGCGCTCACTAGAAGGCCTACGCCCAGCTGGCCGCTCTTATGTCCCTTGAAAACCTTGTGGATGAAGTCGAGGAGGGCGGCAAAACCGCCGTGCATGCGGATAAGTCCGCAGAGGGCGCTGACGAGAACGGCCACCATGATGGTCTCGTACATGCCCGAAATTCCGTTGCCCACATTGCCCTGCCAGCCCACGAAATTCACGGAGCCGGTGGCCAGTACCACGACGCTTGCGGCGACGATTCCGATGAGGAGCACTGCGAAAACGTTGATGCCGCAGAGGGCCAGGGCCAACACCAATGCATAGGGGGAAAGGGCTATAAGGTTATAGGAGTTCTCGCCGATTTCGCGAGCGTCTGTTGCAAAGGAGATGGCGGCGATGATGATGATGGTCGCTAACGCTGCGGGCCATGCGATCCAGAAGTTCACCTTGAACTTGTCCTTCATCTTGCAACCCTGGGTAGATGTTGCCGCGATGGTTGTGTCGGAAATGAAGCTGAGGTTGTCACCGAACATGGCGCCGCCAACCACGGAGGCGATGCAGAAGGGAACGCTAAAGCCAGAGACGCCGGCGACTTCCATGGCGATGGGCGAGACCACGGCGATGGTGCCTACGGAAGTTCCCATGGCTGTAGAGACGAATGCCGCCACGATGAATAGCACCACCACTGCAAACTGCGCCGGCACAAAGTCCAGGAGCAGATAGGCTGCGGCCGATGCGCTGGAGCGTCCCAAAATGCCCGCGAAGATCCCTGCGCAGAGGAATACGAGGATCATAAGGAACACGTTCTTGTCGCCGATGGCCCCTGCCATCACGTTCATCTTCTTGTCGAAATTAAGCTTGCGGTTCTGAATGCAGGCGACGAAAATAGCCACCAGGAAGGCGGCGACGATGGGGATATTGTAGAATCCCATGGGCACCTTGAGGATGTACTCGAAGGTAATGCCGAGGCCAAGATAAAGCGCCAAAAAGACGGCGACAGGCAAAAGTGCCTTGGGGTTGCCCTTGATGTGAGAAAGTTCTTCGTGATTCATTATTTACTCCGCGGTTTCCAAAAATCTCTTCAGTTCGTCCATGCGCCTGCGGGCGTCGCTTAAGCCCAGCGCGTACAGGGCGGTTATCTTTGCCGTGTTCTTTTCGACGCGGTCGATTTTCATGTTGACGCTGGGGCGAAATACGAAGGACTTGCCCTGCTTTTCCCAGGCGGCCAACGTCTTTAGGCATTTGTTGTAGCGGATGTGGCGATCGCCTACGGCCTTGACGAAGTTGGGATACTTGCGATATACCAGCTTGTAAATGGGCAAGAGCGAGTTGGCGGTTTTCCTGTAGCCGGCATGGCGGCTGGTGATGACAACCTGCTTCTTGAAACCGATGCTATCCATGAATTCAAAGGGGATGCTGTCGGCGATGTTGCCGTCGAACATCTTCTTGCCCTGGTAATGCACCAGGCTGCTAATCAGCGGTAACGACGATGAACTTCGGATGGCATCCATGTCCGTTCGCAGGTCGTGGACAATCAGGTGCTCCGCTCCGCCGGTTTCCACGTTGCTGGCTGCCACGTAAAAATCGGCGACTGCGGCGTTTTCGCGGAATTTGTCAAAGTCAAAGGGGTCGATGACTTCGGGCACCGTATGGTAACAGAATTCCAGGTCGAAGTAGTTGCCGGTGCGAATCCAGTTGCCAAGGCTCATGTAGCGTGGATCCTTGGAGTGTATCGTGTCCAGGCGGAAGTTGCGGTCCCGCTGCTCCGAGAGGTAGTTGCAAAGGTGGGTCGCCCCGGCAGATGTCCCCGCGTAGCCGCCGAACTTGAACCCCTCATCGTACAGGGCGTCTAAAACGCCTGCGGAATAGGCGCCCCGCATGCCGCCCCCCTCTAGCACAAGGGCGATGTCCTTGAAAAGCTTCGACTTGATTGTTTCGACGGTTTCGCTCATGGCCTCAAATCTAAAATATTGCAGTGCCCTTGCGACCTTGAAATGTGAAAACTGGCGAAATGGTGTACTAAAGGAGCGGAAAAGGACGGTTTAGTGCACTGTTTTGTGTACAAATTAACGAAAAATGTCGGAAGTTTGCAAAAAATGCTTGTTTTGGGGCGGTAAATCGGGTGGACGGGGGTGTTTGATCGCGTCAGACCATGAAAAAATGCGGGTTTTGTTGAAATTTGCGTTAATTTGTCTGTGTTTTGTTGCACCGAACAATGTAGCCGGGGCGATTTGGTACACTATTTTGGAGATTTTGTATATTTCATGCCCATGAGCGACATTCTTTGCAACAATCTGAAGGCATGCGCCGACCGCTTGGTGGCTGCTAACATCTACAAGCTCCTTCCTGAAATCGGAATGAACATCGGCTATATGGAGGGCGGCGATTCCGTGGCCGATGTCTGCGATATCCCCGGGCGCATCCGACGCGTCGAGGAGGATTGCTGTTACGTTCGCGCCCCCAAGATGGGCGGCAGCACCTATATGGCCCAGACGCTGCTAGCCATCCGCAAAAAATTTCCCCAGGCGACGGTGGTTGCAAATCTTCGCAGCAACGAAAGGATCCTTGCCGCCTGCGAGGATCTTGAATTCAACATGGTTCACATGCCAACGCCTGCTGGCTACTGGCAGCTAGGCGACGATTACTTCGTCGACTTGGAAAAGGTCATTGACGAGGCCGCTTCGGTTCCCGGTGCCGCCGATGAAAATCTCCCCGATGTCATCACCATCCCCGACCGCATCAACCTGGAAAAGTTGATTCTCGTGGTATCCGCCAGCCTTGAGGATTTCGAGGACAAGATACTGGCGCTTAATTCAATGGTATAAGTCTAGTAGAAGTTTTCTACCAAAAAGGCTCCCGAAAAAATCGGGAGCTTTTCGATATCGCAGGAGTTCCTGTTTAGAAGTTCACGAAGGCGCCGATGCTGACACCGATGGCGTCTGTATCAGAGAAGGAGCTGAAGGGATTTTGCACAAACAACTTGGTGAATGTCATTTCCAATGCTGCGTAATCACAGTGGACGCGCATGCCGACGCTTGCTGTTGTGGAACCGGATTCCGTCTTGACGTCTGTATGTTCGATGTCGTTGACGTAGGAATCCTTAAGCTGGATGGCATTCCATTGGTAGCTTGCTCCACCATAGGCCATGACGTACTTACCGAAAGATACTTCGCCGAAAATATTGGGGACCATTTTCACGCCGTATTCGTTGTGGCGGCTGACAATGCCTTTAATACGGTCAAAAGTCACAAGGGGAATGGTCGTGTTCAGGCCGATGTAGACGCGAGCCTTTTCCGACTTGAGGACGTTGCTGCCGAAGTTAAATTCAGGAACAACTTCTATGCGTGAAGATGAATCTGTAACGACGGCCTTGTGTGTAGAAAGGTACGTCTTGCCGTCGGTACCCACAAAGACGCTTTGCTGAGTAATGGTTGAATCGGCCTGGTGACGTAAGAAGCTCAAGTTTGCGGACCATGCGAACTTGCTGTTGTTGGAGTTGGCGATGGTGAACTTGCCATAGGCATCCCAGGCGTTGATGTCTATTTGTTCGTCGTTGATATCTGAGTAGTGATTTGTTGTGGGGTAGGCGTAGACGGCGGAGATTCCCAAGTCAAAGCTGCCGATCCTGGTGGAGAATGCACCCTGGATTTTGGTTCCTGTGGTAGTGGAAATATAGGTGGTTTCCGTATCGTTCTTGTTGTTTTCTGAGTATCCCCAGTCCTTGCCTATGGCTGCGCTAAGGGAGAAACCGATTTTGTCGAAGGCGAAACCTGCAGTTACAAGTCCCAGTTTCTTGCTGTTGTCAAAGGCGAAGTAGTAGGTGTTGGTTTCGCCAAAGGAAACAATTCCGAATCCGTTTGCAGGTTCAACGTAGGCGAGCTTGTGACCGCGCATCTTGTGGGGCATGACCATGTCTCCATTGATGGTGGAAGCCGCGGCTTCGTTGCCGACCTGGTTATAGGCGTTACCATGGAGGATGTCCAGGGTGTGCTTTGTGGGCGCTTGTGCCGTTGCTGATGCTGTTGGCGTTGTCTCCGTTACAGCTACGGTGTCGGACGTAACTGCTTGTGCCGCTGTGGAGTCAGCCTTCTCGGTAACCTGTGCAGGCTCGTCTGGAATAAACGTTGATTTTGCGACCAGTGCTGCGGAATCCTGAGCTGCATTGGGCTTTTCTGCCGGAGCTGGCTCTGCGGCAACGGCGGCTGTATCCAAGGTGGATTCAGCAGTGGCGGTTTCGATTGAGTCCTGTGTTGCTGTTTCTGTAGAAACGGGTAGCGCACTGGAATCGGCTACGGTAGAAATGGATGCTTCTGTTACGGGAGTAGTGGATGAATCGGTCACCGCGCTGTTGGATAGTTCCTGTGCCTGGATGCAGGCTGCAAGACTTAGGGTAATAAAAATTTTTGTTTTCAAGTTCATAACGATTTAAACATAGATAAAGTGATGAAAAATGTTTTGAAATTTTCCTCGCGAATACGTTTTTTCCTGTAAATAGAAAATGTACGGTTGTTGATTATGTTGTTTAAAAAGACGGCATTTTTGATGGTGAAATGGCTTGGATGGGGCGGTGGCTGCATGACTACCCTGTATTTGTTGCGCTCATCTGTACAAAAATGGGGAATGGTCGCTTGAACGTGGCTGTTCTTTTTTTATCTTCTGCTTGTAAAATTGAAGTGAGGTTTATATGTCCGTTGCAATGCAAGATGTGATGAAACAGTCCGGTGTGGCCTTCGGTACCAGCGGTGCCCGTGGCCTGGTAAGCGCCATGACCGATCGCGTGTGCTACGTTTACGCCCGCTCCTTTATCAAGTACTGCGAGGCTAGCTACAAGTGCGATCGCACTATCGCCATTGCAGGCGACCTTCGCCCCAGTACCGAGCGCATCCTCAAGGCTCTTGTAAAGGCAGGCGAAGATGCCGGCTGGAAGGTAATCTACTGCGGTCGCATTCCGTCTCCCGCAATCGCTCTCTATGGCCTCGACAAGCACCTGCCCACCATCATGGTGACCGGCTCCCATATTCCCGCCGACCGCAACGGCATCAAGTTCAACCATCCCAATGGCGAAATCACCAAGGCCGACGAACAGGGCATCGTAAGCCAGAGCGTGGACTTCGACGAAAGCATGTTCGGTGCCGACGGCATGCTGAAGGCTGCCCCCGAGCTCCCCGCCGTAGAAGTCGAAGCTGAAGAAAACTACGTAAAGCGCTACCCCGACTTCTTCGGTAACGCTCTCAGCGGTCTTACCATCGGCGTGTACCAGCATTCCGCAGTGGGTCGCGACATCGTCGTCCGTGTATTGGAAAGCCTGGGCGCAACGGTAAAGCCCTTCGCCCGCAGCGAAACCTTCATCCCCGTGGATACCGAGGCTATTCGCGTAGAAGACGAAGAACTGGCCCGCGACTTTGCCCACAAGGATTTCGTGGACGCCATCTTCAGCACCGACGGCGACTCCGACCGACCGCTCCTTGCCGATGATGTCGGCATGTGGCTCCGTGGCGATGTTCTGGGCATTCTTGCCGCCCAGTCCCTCGGAATCAAGCGCATCGCCACTCCCGTAAGCTGCAACACCTCCCTGGAAAAGTCCGGCAGCTTCGAAAAGATCTGCCGCACCCGCATCGGTTCCCCCTATGTGATCGCCGGCATGGAAAGCTTGATGGAAGGCGACGCATCCGGTTCCGTAGAAGACCGCCTCGCCGCAAGCGCCGTCGCGGACGTGTCCGTCGCAGGCTACGAGGCCAACGGCGGTTTCCTGCTGCAGACCGACCTGACTCGCGAATTCAAGCTGGGTGACGGTTCCTCCGTAAAGCGCACCCTCAAGGCGCTTCCCACTCGAGACGCCTTGCTGCCCATGATTGCCGTGATGGTCATGGTCCGCGAACAGAAGATGTGCGTAGTGGATCTGCTCCGAAAGCTCCCCAAGCGCTTTACCGTAAGCGACCGCCTCAAGGAATTCCCCACCGACATTTCCAAGGCGAAGCTTGCCGAAATCCGCGAACAGAAGCTGGGCGAAAAGCTCTTTGGCGCCCTTACCGCAAAGCCCTCCAAGTTCCAGAAGGGCGCCGACGGCAAGCCTGCAGCCTTCCAGGGCAAGATTGTCGGCATCAACGAGGTGGACGGCTACCGCATGGAGTTCGACTCCGGCGACATCGTTCACCTGCGCCCCAGCGGCAACGCCCCGGAATTCCGCTGTTACGTGGAGACCGAGGCCAAGGACCGTTCCGCCGAACTTTTGGCCGATTGCCTTAAGATTATGGAAGGTTGGCGCCGTTAATCGTGGCGTCGTGCGTCAAATTTTGTATTTTGAAAAACATGTTGAAGAAAATTCTTGCCACCACCGCCTTTGTGAGTTCCCTCGCCCTCGCCGGCGAGTACTGGAACGTGGACCTTGGCGGAGTGTCCATGAAATTTCTCTCCATGCAGGTTTCAGCCCGATCCGCCGCCCTCTCCGGCGCAGGCGTCGCAGACCCCGCCCGGGTCTCCGAAGTCTCCCGGAACCCACTGGCCATGAGTACCGCCGAGAATGCGGAACTGGGCATCAACCAGCTGATTTTTGACGAGCACAGCGCCGACAACTTTGTATCGGCCTACTACGGCCTGCCCTTCAGCATTGCCGGCTACAAGGTGGCCGCCTCCGCTACGGTGGACTTTTTGGGCTACGACAACATCGAGGGGCGCGACGAGTACGGCAACGAGACCTCGGAATACGGCGCCTTTGCCTGGAGCGTCCAGGCTGGCCTCGGCAGCCGCGGCAAGGTGTTCAACTGGGCTGCCACCATGCGCTTTGCCCAGCAGACCATCGACGACGAGTCCGCCATTGCCCTTCTCGGCGACGTGGGCGGATCCTTCCGTGTAAACCGCTACTTCGCCTTTGCGGCGACCCTTACGAATTTCGGCTACATGGGCGACTACGACGGTGAAAGCGAGGCCGCCCCTGTCGCATTGCAGGCCGGCGTCACCGGAGTGCTGCCCATTGGCGACAAGTGGAGCATTCACGCCTCGGTCGACCTCTACCGCCGCGCCGATACGGACATGTACGCCCTCTTTGGCGGCGAGGTCCTTTACCTGGACATGCTGGCCCTCAGGGCCGGTTACGCTATCCGCCCCGATACGGATGACGGCATCAGTTGCGGCCTTGGCCTTTCCTTCGGCATGATCGTCTTCGATTACGGGTACAGCCCCAAGCCCGCCTTCGAAGGTGGCTACCACTACCTGAGCGCGGGTCTCAAGTTCTAGTTTTCCGGCTCGGCTTTCGCGCCTTGACGTCTCCATTTTATGCACCGCCTTCCAGGTGGTGTTTTTTTATCTGGTAGCACAGGGCGCCCCGGCTGATTCCCAGCTTCTTTGCGGTGAGGGACCTGTTCCAGTGATTCCCCTGGAGCGCCTGGAGTATGAGCTCTCGGCGGGGAGCGGCACTGTACGATCTTGCCGTCTCCCGTAGCTGCAGGGACTTTGGCGTGGCGCTGGTGGGGAACTCCTCGTCGAGAATTTGCCGGAGGCTGTAGTGGTGAACTTGCAGCAGGGCGTAGCGTTGCAGCACGTTCTTCAGCTGGCGGACGTTGCCGGGCCATTTCTGCTGGCGGAGCTCCCCGATTTCCTGGGCGGTCAGAGGGGTGGGGGTATGTGGCTGAAGCGTTCCCATCGAACGCCTCGGCGCAATTTCCGCCCAGATCTCCTGGGCCAAATCCTCGAAGTCCTGCCGCTCCCGCAGCGGTGGCAGCCTTATGGGAAACACGTTCAGGCGAAAGTAGAGGTCTTCGCGGAAGCGTCCTGCGGCAACTTCCGTGCGAAGGTCGCGGTTGGTGGCGCAGACCAGGCGAAAGTCCACGGGAATGCTTTGGGTGGAGCCCAGGGGCATCACCGACTTCTCCTGCAGGATTCGCAGCAGTTTGCACTGCAGCTCCAGGGGCATCTCGCCGATTTCATCCAGGAACAGCGTGCCGCCGCTTGCCGCCCGCACCACGCCGGTCTGGTCCGTGGCTGCCCCGGTGTAGGCTCCCTTTCTGGCCCCTTCCAGGACGCTCTCCGCAAGGTTTGTGGCGATGGCGCCGCAGTTGACCGCCACGAAGGGGCCCGATGCCCTGGCGCTTCGCCTGTGGATCCACCGCGCCGCCACTTCCTTTCCGCAGCCGGATTCGCCCTGCAACAGCACCGAAACCTCGGATTCCGCGGCAATATTCAGCAAGTTCACTTTCATGTTCATAAGGTCTCCTGCTTTATACACGCTTTTTTGCCTTGGATGGACGCGTTTTTTTTGCTAATTTTACGCCCGCCTTGAAGATTTTACATTCGTATACGTCAGATGGAGGCACTTCAGGGTATTCACAAGTGGCTGGCTTAGGCAAGTAGGTCCGAGTCGATGTATGTCGCTCCGGGTGGGGCGCGAGGCTTGGGACCCAGGGGCCGGCAGCCCAAAGGAAAACACATGTC
>JAZLKH010000010.1:0-7436 GCA_045597545.1 Fibrobacter sp. | reverse complement strand
ACGATCAAGTTTTTGAACGCCATGCTCGGGCTCACTGGGAACAAGGCGATTACGAAGTTCACCCTGGGCGTTCAGGAACAGCCCGGCGTACTGGACAACAAGACCAACATTTTTGACATCTACGGATACAATCAGGCGAATGAGCCTGTGGTCATCGAGGTGCAGCAGAATTTCAACACGCTGTTTGTCGATCGTCTGGTTTATTACACATCTCGCATCGTGAATAACCAGGTGAAGAAAAACAAGAGTTACGAGCTGCCGCATATCTATGTGCTTTCGCTGCTGGTCGATGACCAGTTCCCGCTGGAGCCTGGCACTTATTTTCATCAGTGCCAGGTAATGCGGAACCGTAAATATCCGTTCAAGAAGATTGATGTATTTCTTGTGGAAATGTCGAAGTTTTTCCGCATGGACGACCGTCTGCAAGAAGAAAATCGTTTGGCCGCCCAGGATGTGTCGCCCCGCGCAGAAATGCTGCGGCTCTTTCGCGATGTGCTGGAGGACAAGACCATCGACGAGGAAAAAGCGGGAAATCTCCTTGACGAAGACTTCGCAAAAGATGTATCTTTTGTGGGGTACACCGATGAACTTTTACTCCTGGAGGTAGATAACATGACTGACATGCTTTACGAAAAGCAAGGCTCCTACCTGCAGGGAAAAGAAGAAGGCAAGGAAGAGGGGCGCAACGAAGGTGCCGAAGCTAAAAACAAGGAACTCGCCAAGGGATTTCGTGACGATGGTTTTCCAGTAGAAGCTATCGCCAAGCGAACGGGCCTTACTCCCGAAGAAATCAAGGCACTGTAAAAGAGGTGCAGTCTCGCGCCTGTGTTAAGTGCCGTTCCACACCGCTTTCGCGTTAGGGCTGCAACCACTTAGAGCTTTGCTCTTATGGGCCATGGTCCCCTTTAGGGGACCCCGCCGCCCGTATGGGTGGGAGCTTCGCTCCTTGACATTTCGCCTCAGCAATGGCTATGCAAGCATAGCCGCTGCATTCGGCTCTGGGTCAATTGGACTCGCGCGGCGCTTGCCTTGTCTGGCAGAATTTAATTAAAAAAGGGAAAGTCCGCTGGACTTTCCCTAAAACCTCAAAGCGAAGCGACCTCCTACCTCTAGGCGCCGTAGGCGGCGTGCCCTATACTCCCAGAGCTTCGATAGCGGCCTTGTACTTCTTGAGGCGGAACTGCGTCTTTAGTTCGCGGCGCTCCTGCCTGCGGATGTACTTGTCTTCAAGTAAAACGTTGAGGATGGCGGACTTAGCCTTTGCTGCCACAGGATTTTCCTTGAGCGTTTCCACGAAGCGGACGAAGTCCTTTTCGCGAGCCTCGTAGGTGGCCTCTTCGGCGCTAACACCGTCTGCCATCAGCTTGCAGCTCAGTTCATCGATCCATCCCTGGTTCTTGTGATAGGTCATTTTCTGGATCAAGTCCACCATATCGGCAGGGACGCCCATCGCTACGGCGTCTTCCGGGGTCTTCTTGGTGGCAGAAGTAATCAAGTCCTGCAAGATTGCCAAGGTCTGAACCTCTTCGGATTCACCCTTGTTCTTAAGGAATTCTGCAACATTCTGGAGAAAGTCAATGTACGGTCCACCAGCCTTATCTTGTTGACCCTTATGGGCTTCGGCTGCAATCTTGTAAGCATCTGCGAAAGAAATCATAAACATCCTTTGCGCACTCAAAGGGGTGCGCTCTAAAAAGCAATATACATAAACTGAACAAAAAAGAGCAAAAATTGCAAAAAAAATTGAAAAAAGGTTAATCCCTTTTTTGCTAATTTTTCCCCATCGTGTTCTTTTGTAGACCCCATAGGTTTCTGTGGGCTGTTTTTGCGTTGTTGCTGACAGCCGTCTTTACTCCTGCCGTCCTCGGCCAGGAGATGACGCGTTTTGAGCTGGAAGTGCGCGAACAGGTCGAAGAGGACACCACCGAAGTGGACTGGATGAACGATACCACCGGTACCGATACCATCGAATACCGCGCCGTTGACTTGGAATACGATGTGGAGCGCTCCACCTTCAACTTGAACAACAGCGCCCAGCTCAAGTACCGTACCGCCACCCTGGATGCCGACACCATCTGGTTCGACCAGGAGAACAGTGTCCTTGCTGCTAGCGGCGACCCGGTGATGCGCGAGGCGAAGAGTCCCTCCCTTTCGGGTATGCGCCTCAAGTACAATATGAAATCCCGCATCGGCGAGATTTATTACGCCACGACCTACCAGGACAACCAGCAGCTCAACGGCATGGAGGTCCGCAGGCTACCGGATCAGCGCATCCAGATAGCTCGAGGTGACTTTAGCACCTGTAACGATTCTACGCACCAGCATTTCTACTTCTATGGTCGCCGCATGGTGGTTAAGCCCAAGGAGACTATCACCGCAAGGCCCGTGGTGCTGAACATTGCTGATGTGCCTGTGGCGGTCCTTCCCATGGTGGTGGCGCCCCTCAAGAGTGGCCGCAAGTCGGGCCTGCTTACGCCTAAGTTCGGTGGCGACCAGAAGCAGGGCTACTACATGAGCAACCTGGGTTTCTACTACGCTCCAAATGACTACTGGGATGCTACGGTCAAGGGCGACATTATCGAAGGGGAGGAGGCTCGCTTTGAACGTTCCACCCTTACGGGCGAGTTGCGCTATAAGAAACGCTACGTGCTAGACGGAAACATTTCCTATACCGCCTACCTAGAAGAGTTTGACTTCGGCAACAGCGGCTACGACATCAACTTCAGCCACAACCAGAACTTGACTCCCGACGGCAAGCACACCTTGAGCGGTTCCGGTTCTTTCGTGAGTAGCCAGAGCGTTCGTAAGGATAACGCCTTGGATGCGGAGACGATTTTGAATCAGCAGGCTAACGCCCAGCTGACTTACTCCGGCAAGTTCGGCAAAAATAAGAGTCTTACCGTCAAGGCTAGCCAGCAGCACAACCTGGTGACGGACCTTATGGAACGTCAGATTCCCGACGTTCAGTACCGCATGAGTGGTCAGCTCTTTGATTTTGAGTTGGACGAGGACGACGTGGCTGCCGACGACGGCTCCTTCCAGAGCTACCTGGAAAAGTTCAACTACAACTTCAACAACCGCTTCAACTACTACACCCGTCGCGCTCGCGATACCATCAACGAGGTGGATACCACTGCGGAGTACGTGGGCTATACGGGCAACTTCTCCCTGGATTATTCCGGCTCTCTCTTCGATGTCATCAACATTACACCCAGGGCTAGCTTTACCGGCTACTGGACCGGCACAGGCTGGATCAATCCCGAGGATTCCCTCAAGTACCGCAAGCGTTTTATGAGCCTGGATCCGGAGCACGACAGCTACGGCGAGGTGGCGTACAATCACAACTACAGCATCACCGCCGATACAAAGCTCTATGGCATCTGGGTTCCTGAAATAGGACGCTTTACCGGTGTGCGCCATGTGCTGTCTCCCAGCTTATCCTATACCTACGCTCCCGAAATCGACACGGTAAAGAAGTTCGCTCCTCATCCGCTTTTGGGCCAGACGCCTTACCAGATTAAGCAGAAGACGGTGGGCTTTGGCTTGAACAACGACTTTGACATCAAGTACCTCAAGGTGGTTGGCCATGCCGCCGACACCACCAAGGGCGATACCGCCAAGGCTGTCGAGGACCAGTACGGCACCAGGCGCCTGTTTACCACTAGGCACAATGTCTCCTACAACTTCGCCGCCGATTCGTTGCAGTTCTCCGATATCACGTCGTCCTTTGGCTTCCAGATTCTGCCGGACTATCTGTTTACCATCAATACCCGCCACAGTTTCTACCACAAGTTCACCGAGGATCCCCACAAGATTCAAATGCCCGAGCTGACTTACTACGGCTACGACTTTACCAAGCGCTTTAACTGGAGTGGTGAATTCAACGGCGGCCTGCCTTCGCAGCTGGGCAAGTACGAAATGCTCAGGTGGTCCTTTGGCCTGGATTACAGCTACAGCTTCGGTAGTACACGCGTGGCAAGGGACCTGTTCCAGGACAGGATTACCCACTCCACGGGTATCACCGCTTCTTTGCAGCCCACTCGCAACTGGGAAATGTCCTACAGCACCCGTTACAACTACAACGAAGGACGTTTCGTAACGCACAGTTTCACCTTTAACCGCGTACTTCATTGCTGGCAACTTGACTTTAGCTGGACTCCCACCGGCCCTGCCGCTGGCTGGAGTTTCTCCATCTATGTTCGTGATCTGCCGGATATCAAGCTGAATGCGGGCAGCACTGAAACCGCGTCGTCGAATTAATGAGTACGACGTGGCGTAAAACCTAAAACAGGAATTAGTTTGTATGCAATTAATTTTGGCAAGTGGTTCTCCTAGACGCTCCGAAATCTTAAGGCTTATCGGAGTTGATTTTCGCGTAGTGGTTTCAGGCGAGGATGAAAAGCCCTCTTCTTCCAATCCCCTGGATTTTCCCCGTGAGAACGCTGCCATCAAGGCCCTTTCCGTTTCTCGCAGCGAGCCGGGAATTGTCCTGGGTTTTGACACCTTGGTGTTTTTGGATGGCAAGCCCCTAGGAAAGCCCAAGAGCGAAGAGGGGGCCCTTGATATGCTTGTGAACCTAAACAATCGCGGTCACAAGGTGATTACCGGGGTAGCCGTCGCCCAGAACGGTCAATTGCTGGCCGCCTCGGAAGAGGAAACCGAGGTCATTTTCAGGAACAACTCCAAACAGGAACTTGAGAATTATGTAAATTCTAGGGACCCCATGGATAAGGCTGGCGCATACGGAATCCAGACGGCTGGAGCGCGGCTCATCAAGGAGATTCGTGGGTGCTACTACAACGTGGTGGGCCTTCCGGTGGCCAAGACGCTGGAGTTGCTGAAAAGTTTGAATGTTGAGGTGTAACTGTGTCAAATCAGGTTGAAGAAAAAAGACCCGATGAACGCTTGGGTGAGTACATTGCACGAGTTCGCGAAGCCCGCGGGATGTCCGTTGAAGAACTTTCTAGTGTGACGAAGCTCACAGTTTCTAATATCAAAGCCATTGAAGCTTCCGATTGGAAGTCTTTTCCGGTGGCTGCCTATGTGCGCGGCTACCTGAACTCCATTTCTGCAAAGTTGAACCTGGACCAGGCTGCCATCCTTAAGTGCTATTCCTCCGAAATCGGCGAAGTCTCGGCCAACAAGTTCGAGGATGTTTCCTCCCACGGCAAAATTGCTCCGGTGACCGAGGCCGAAACAAAGAAGAAGAGCATGGCCGTGCCTGTGGTACTGGTCGTTCTCGTACTGGCATTCCTGGTTGCTTCTCATTTCTTGGACTTGGAGGCCTTGTCCGAAAAGCAGAATGCGGAGCCCGCCCCGGTTGCGACCCCCGCAGTAGTTGAAGATTCTACGGAACAGCAGGAGATTCCTGAAGGGGCCGAGGTTGTGCCCGCAGATTCCCTGCAGGCTGATTCCGCTGCAGTGTCCACAGTGGCAAAGACCTCAGAGACTGCCGTAAGCCAAGCTGTAGTAGATTCCGCGGTCAAGAAGTCCGACTTGCCGGCCTCTGCTACAATCTTCATCTCCTCTGATTCCAAGAAGAAGGCCGAGGATGAGGCTGCAGCCAAGGCCCCTGCCACCAAGAAGACCAACTTTGTTCTCGTAGGTTCCGGCGAAGCTCTTTCCTGGGTTGGACTCAAGCGTCGCGAGGATTCCAGCTCCTTCTTGAAGGAAGCAAATATCGCCAAGGCCGGCGTCAAGATGGTGTACAACACCGAAGATACTTTGTGTGTAACCATCGGTGAACCCAAGGCCATCGCCAAGCTGATTTTGAACGGCGTCGAAACTCCGCTGCCCGAAATGAAGTTTGGCCGAGTAACTCGTTTCCGTGTTTACGGCGGCAGAATTGTCAAGTAGCAAAAGGTTTATTATGCGTAGCTCTAAGATTTCTAGAAAGACTGGCGAAACCGACATCGAATTGACCCTGAACCTGGATGATTGCACCCCGGGCAAGGTTTCTTCCGGTAACGGATTCCTGGATCACATGCTTAACTTGTTCCAGGTCCACGGCGGGTTCCATCTGGACCTTACCTGCAAGGGCGACGTAGATGTAGACATGCATCACAGCATGGAGGATATCGCCATCGTCCTGGGGCAGGCCTTTGTGGAATGCCTTGGCGACAAGAAGGGCATCGAGCGCTATGGTTTCTACTTTGTTCCCATGGACGAGGCCTTGAGCCGCGTATGCATCGACTTCAGCAACCGCATCGGCTTTGTTTGGAACGTAAAGCTCCCTGCTGCCATGGCCGGTGGCATCGAAGCCAGCATGTTCGAACATTTCTTCAAGAGCCTTTGCGAAAATGCTCGCATGAACCTGCACGTGGAACTGTTCTACGGCAACGACAACCACCATTGCCTGGAATCCATCTTCAAGGCTTTCGCACGTTCCGTGGCCATGGCCGTAGCCCCTAGCCGTAACGTTAAGGGCGTGCCCAGCAGTAAAGGAGTTTTGTAATTGCGCTGTGCGCTAATTACAAAGCTCCAGTTATGAATTACGAAGTATAAGTTACAAGAGCTCGCCTTCGGCGAGCCATTTTTTTCACATACTTCATACATCGTAATTTATAACTGAAAAAGGCCCGCGGAATTCATCCCGCGAACCTCTCGTAATTCATAACTCGTAATTGGTACCTGTTCGAATTCAAAAATCATAGATTTTTGGAAGTCGAACTTTGTCGCCTGCGTTTAGGTGCTCAAGGGCGACTCCAGCGTTTACGGATTGCAACGCAGAAAGTACGTAGAAACGGGGGAGGTTCTGTACACCTGCACCGTAGGTTCGCCTTAGCAGCTTCATCAGATCGTCACCCTCCTTGGCCTCCACGGTCTTGTACAGGGCGCCGTTGCTGGGGTCGGATTGCAGCCTGGAAAGCGCGTCGGAGAACTTGCCTGCGAACTGTTCCGCGCCGTTGTTGGGCTGGGTCGCGGCAAGGGTGTTGTTTTTCTTTGCCGGTGCGCTCTGTGTAATGGTCTTGTTGACCTTCTTGGGGTCGGACTTGCCTGTGACGCTTTGTGGCAAGTTGAATATGGGTGCCTTTCGGGCGCTCATGGTGATGTTTGCGTCCACTTCCTTCTGCTTTTTCACCGGTTCCATGGCCAAGACCGAGTCCAAACTGGCGATGTAGGTGCTGTCTGGCCATTCGGTCAGGGGCATTTTTTGGTCAACGACGATGAATTTGGCCACGGGGGAGTCGTTTCCGCAGGCCATGAGCATCAAGGGGATTGCCATCAGTAAGCGTTTCATAGTTTCAAAAATACAAAATACCTTGCCAAAATGGCGAAATTCTTCTAAATTTAGGCTCTCTTAACAACTACTTCACAGGAAGTTTAAAATGAAAGAAGGTATCCACCCTAACTATCAACCGGTCGTGTTCGTCGATGCGAATACGGGTAAAGAATACATCACCCGCTCCACGAAGTCTTCCGCCGAAAAGAAGACT
>JAZLKH010000009.1:0-2558 GCA_045597545.1 Fibrobacter sp. | reverse complement strand
GTTCGACTCTCCTTAGCTCCACTGAAAAAGACTCACTGTGAAGTGAGTCTTTTTTTATTTGCAACTTTTCGAGGCGATCGCATTCAAACCAAATCGAGTCCAGGCGACACCACCGATTATGCGCGCCCCCTATAATTTTTTATCTTTGGCATCGGAATTAAGAAGGAAACAAAGATGAACAAGGTTAGGATTACTTTTTCCAGAATCATTTTAGGTTGTGCAGTTACTTTATCTGCGAGCGCCATCGCGGAGGAATGCGACGAAGCCTCCATGGACGCATTCGCCTACGAGGACTGCGTCAACACCAAGAACGGCGCCGTCACCAACGACGAGGATTTCGGCGACAAGGCTCCCGTAACCTCCGCACCGCAGGTCGCTCCCGAAAAGCCCAAGTACCAGCCTTTCGGCAAGGAAGCCTATCTAACATCCTCCTTCGGCGAAAACCGCGGGGCACGCTACCACGCAGGTCTGGACTACTCCACCGACATGGAAGAAGGCTGGCCCATATTCGCCCCCGAGGACGGCAAGGTCAAGGAACTTCGTACCTCCCCCTTCGGCTACGGCAAGGTAATGTTCTACCAGGGCAACAGCGGAAACACATGGGTTTTCGCCCACCAAAGCAGCTTCGGCGAACTTGACGAAGCGGTAATGAAGCAGCAATACGCCACCAAGAAGAACGATGTCACTATCAAGCCCAACAAGGCTTTCAAAAAGGGCGACACGCTCACCTTCGCCGGCAGCACAGGCATCGGCAACCCCCACCTGCATTTGGAAGTTCGCCTGGACAACGACCGCGTCGTAAACCCCCGCATGTTCAATACCGACGCCTCCGACAGTATTGCACCACAGGTATTTGCCGCCGCCGTATGGAAGGGCAACGAGCTGGCAATCACCTCTGGCGAAGCCATCGACAAGGGATGCGTCATCTCCCCGGTAAAGAATGACGACAACGAAGTGAGACTGGCAATCAAAATCGCGGACTACAGCCGCCTGCCAAAGGACAATCCCATGTCCGTCCGTCGCATCACCATGTGGCGCTATGACGACAAGATTTTCGACAAAAGACTGGACACACTGAACTTCAAGAAGATGACCGAAATCCGCGATCAGCTGCTGTGGGCCGAGGAGGCCGACACAGCGGGCGACTGGCACGTCATCAACGCAAGAATCGCACCGATTTCCACATACACCTTGGAAGTGGAGGACTTTGCAGGCAACGTCACCACAAAGAAATTCACCTTCCGCAACAAGTGCAATGGCAACAAGACCCTGCCCATGACCAAGGTGCAGACCGCACCAGTATTCACCTTCCTCAGCCGCCCCATGCTGGACCTGACGCGATGCGAATCGGGCATGAAGTTCTCTGTGCTTAAGGGGGGAAGCGTACAGGAAGAAAACCTCTGCTCCGCCTATAAGCAGGAGAACAAGCCGAAGCTGATCGGAAATCTCATGGAGCGCTACCCCGGCATGACCGGCATCCGCTACTCCGCAGATAACGCTTCAGGCTCTGGCAAGGGCGCAGAAGGTACCATCGCCGTGTTCAGCTACGCCAATACCATGACCAGCGTCAACTGGAACACTTCCATCGGCGACATCAACATCTCGCAGAAAATCACAGGCATTCCCGCGGCAAGCGACCCCACGGCACGCGTACTGGCTGTAACAAAGACCCACACCGACAGCCTGGATTATTTGGAATTCCACCCCAAGGGAATGCAGCTTAAGAACTGGAACGTTTGCGTAGAGAACAAGAGCAATCCCGCACCCCTCTACTGGCTCGGAGAAACCAGCCGCAACTGGTTCATCTTTAGCAAGCAAAGTAAGGGAAAGAATCGCTGCGTCAACGTCAACGAGCTCCGCGACATCGCAAGCATCAACAACCAGGAAGCTCCCATCCTCGGATTCCCCTATTGGGAAAACATGATAATCAACGGATCTCGCCAAGTGGCCCTCAAGATCCCCCTGATGTTCAAGTACGATGGTGTCGCCGACGGCAACGCCATCACCGTTACCGCAAAGGGCAAATGGATCGCCGCCGAATACGATTCCGAACCCCGCGAAATCGTCATCGAAGGGGAAAGAGTTCCCGAAACCGGCGAAACAATGACAGTGCAGATCGTCGACGAAGCCGGTCACAAGGTCTCCTACGATGTAATGATTCCCGAGATGTAAGCAATCTTGTCAACAACATAACGAAAAAAGGTTCCGTTTTGAACGGAACCTTTTTCTTTCATGCTTTATCGCCAGCTACTTGCTTGCTGCTTGGCCGAGCAGCTTTACTTAGCGGCAGCAGTCAGCAGCTTGGTAATTGCTGCTACATACTCTGCCGGGTTAGGCAGCGGGCTACCTTCGGCAAGCAGAGCCTGACCGTAGAGAGCCTTGGGCCAGTCCCCCAGATCTTCCTTGGCTTCAGCCTTAGCCTTCAGCATTTCGCAGATGGGGTGCGTGGGGTTGATTTCGAGAATACGCTTGGACTTAGGCACGTTGGCCTGCCCCATGGCCTTCATCATACGTTCCATCTGGGCGCTCATGGCGTCGTCGCTGGTCACGAGGCAGCA
>JAZLKH010000008.1:0-5280 GCA_045597545.1 Fibrobacter sp. | reverse complement strand
CAGTTCCCGGAAAAGTTGATTCCGCTGTTCATCAACAACATCCGTCACAAGAAGCCGCTTCCGGTTTACGGCAAAGGCGAGAACGTTCGCGACTGGCTCTTTGTGGAAGACCACGCCCGCGCTATCGATGTGATTTTCCACAACGGAAAGATTGCCGAGACCTACAACATCGGCGGCTTCAACGAATGGAAGAACATCGACATCATCAAGGTGGTGATCAAGACTGTAGACAAACTATTGGGACGCGCAGAAGGCGAAGACCTTGACCTCATCACCTACGTCACCGACCGCCTCGGCCACGACGCCCGCTACGCCATTGATAGTAGTAAGTTGCAGCGCGAGCTCGGTTGGGAACCCAGCCTCCAGTTCGAGGAAGGCATCGAAAAGACCGTCAAGTGGTACCTGGACAACCAGGAATGGCTGGACAACATCACCAGCGGCGACTACGAAAAATACTACGAGAACATGTACAAGGGAAGGTAAAGCGAAGATTAGCGTAAATCGGAAAGTTGAAAGCGTAAAGACTTTAACCTTTAATCTTTATCCATTATCCTTTAACCATTAAAAATGACACTCCGGTGTCATTTTTATTTGTTATATTCCCCTAGCAACCCTCCCGTGGGTGGGCTGTGCTCGGTCGTCGTTTTGCGATTGAGTCTTGTTGTAAAACAGGGCCGCGGGCCTCATGCGGTGGTATGGGGCAGTTGGACCCTCCCTTTGTATGTAAGGAATCGAATCATGGATTTTTCTGCAGTTATTGCCGAAGAACTGAACATTGAAGTATGGCGCGTTAGCAAGGCGCTGGAATTGATGGACCAGGGTGGTACCATCCCCTTTATCGCCCGTTACCGTAAGGACCAGACGGGTACTTTGAACGAAATTGAATTGCGCGACATCAGCCACCGTCGCGACTACTTGCAGGAACTGGTGGACCGCAAGGAAACCATCCTCAAGAGCATCGAGGAACAGGGTAAGCTCACTCCCGAACTCAAGGCTCAGATCGAAGCCTGTAAGGACAAAACCCTCCTGGAGGATATCTACGCTCCCTACAAGCCCAAGAAGCGTACCCGCGCCACCATCGCCAAGGAACTTGGCCTGGAGCCCTTGGCTCGCCTCATGTGGGCTCAGGAAGAAACCGGCAACACCGCCGAACAGATCGCCCTCATCTACCTTTCCGAAGAAAAGGGCCTGGCCGACCCCAAGGCTGCCCTCAAGGGTGCCTGCGACATCCTGGCCGAAGAAGTGGCCGACAACACCGAATTCCGCCAGTATCTGCGCGCCAAGGTCGAAAAGGAAGGCGTCATGATTTCCAAGGTCCGTAAGGAATTCGAAAAGCAGGAAACCAAGTTCAAGGACTACTACGACTTTAGCGAACCGGTCTCCAAGATTCCCAGCCACCGTATGCTGGCCCTGCGCCGCGGTGAAAAGGAAAAGGTGCTGCGCCTTTCTATCGAAGTTCCTGCCGAGGAACTGGTTGGCTACCTTAAGGCTAACATCATCAAGGGCAACACCACTTGGACTCCCTACCTGGAAGCCATGTGCCAGGACGCCTGGGATCGCTTGCTCGCCCCCAGCATGGAAAGCGAAGTGCGCCTGATTTTGAAGGACGCAGCCGAAGAGGAAGCATTCAAGGTGTTCAGCAAGAATTTGCAGGACGTGCTGCTTGCTGCCCCCGCCGGCCACAAGGCCGTGCTCGCTCTGGACCCGGGGTTCCGCACCGGCTGCAAGGTGGCTGTTCTCGACGAAAACGGCAAGTTCATGGACCACGGCATCATTATGCCTCATGAACCTCACAACAAGAAGGCCGAATCTGCAGTCTATTTGATGCAGCTCATCGACAAGTATAAGATTGACCTCATCGCCATTGGTAACGGTACCGCCAGCCGCGAAACCGACGCCTTCTGCGCCGAGATGGCCGCCAAGTTCAAGGGCAAGGTTCCGCCTCGCGTTATCGTTTCCGAAGCGGGAGCCTCCGTTTACAGCGCAAGCATGATCGCCATCCAGGAATTCCCCAAGGAAGACGTGACTACCCGCGGTGCCATTTCCATCGGCCGCCGTCTGCAGGACCCGCTGGCAGAACTGGTGAAGGTTGACCCCCAGTCCATTGGCGTGGGCCAGTACCAGCACGATGTGAACCAGCGCGAACTGAAGAAGCGCCTGGACGAAGTTGTGGAAAGCTGCGTGAACATGGTGGGCGTGGACGTGAACAGCGCGTCTGCTCCGTTGCTCTCCCATGTGGCAGGTCTCGGCAACACTCTTTCCGAAGCGATCGTAAAGTACCGCGAAGAGAACGGTGCCTACGCCAGCCGCGAAGACCTTAAGAAGGTGAAGGGCTTTGGTCCCAAGGCCTTTGAACAGGCTGCAGGCTTTATGCGTATCCCCGGTGCCGAAAATCCCCTGGACGATTCCGCTGTGCATCCCGAAAACTACGCCCTCATCGAAAAGATGGCCGAGAAGGACGGCGTGGCAGTGGAGGACATGGTGGGCAACGCCGTGGCTGTACAGGGCATCAAGCTGGATGAATTCCTGAGCGATGAAGTGGGTAAGGAAACCTTGAACGACATCCTCCGCGAATTGCAGAAGCCCAGCCGCGTCCCCCGTAAGGAATTCCGTTACGCCAAGTTCGACGATAAGATCAAGACCATCAACGACCTTATCACCGGCAGCTGGATGGAAGGCGTGGTGACCAACGTGGCCAACTTCGGCGCCTTCGTGGACATCGGCGTTCACCAGGACGGCTTGGTACACGTTTCTGAAATCAGCGACAAGTTCATTCAGGATGCCAAGGAGGCGCTCACTGTCGGCGACATCGTCAAGGTCCGTGTGGTTGCCGTGGATGTTGGCCAGAAGCGCATCAGCCTTTCCATGAAGCAGGAAGTGGTTGACGGTGTGGCTGGTGCGGGCGCTAGCGGCCCCCGTGGCCAGCGCGTGGGTGGCCCTCGCGGTCAGGGTAACTTCAATCGCGATGGTCGCAACGGCGGCTTCAACGGTCATAATGGTAACCGCCCCCAGGGTGGCATCCAGGGCCACGCCACTATCGCCGATCTCAAGGCCAAGATCGCTGGCAACGGCGCTCCTGGCCAGCAGAAGAAGCCTGCTCCTCAGCTGGGCAAGATGAACGCTTTGCTCAAGCAAATGAAGAAGGGCCGTTAAGGCGAGTGCCGTGGCGAAATCAAGCGAAGCTTGAATTTCGACATGGCCGAGCCGCCCAGCCCAGCGCAGCGAAGCTGCGCAAAGGGCGCTAAGGCGAACGCAACATCGAAATCAAGCGAAACAGGCGCCTGTAACTTTGAACCCACTGAGGCGAGCGTCGCTTTTGCAGTGGGCTCTTGGTAAAAAATTCTAGACAACAAAAAAGCCCCGTTGGGTAACCAATGGGGCTTTCTTTGCAGCGCTCGGCTTGCTGATTACTCGAACTTGATCACGCCGGCCGGGCAGTTGCCTGCAGCGTCCTTGATGTCAGCTTCGTAAGCGGAGAAATCAACGCCTTCCTTGACCTGCATCTTTTCCGGAACGGAGAAGACAGCGTCGCAAGTGGCTTCGCAAGCACCGCAAGATACGCATTCGTCACTGGATTCGTCCAGCCAAACCTTAGTAATAGCCATAAGTTACCTCTTTTGTTTGTGTTAAGTTACGGTGTAAATATAACAAATTGATATTGAGGTGGTAGTTCTTTTTTGCTAAATTTTCACCAACATTGCTAGTCGGCGGGGTATGGTGCCCTGCCGGCATTACCTAGTGAGGACATCACAGAAAATGAAAAAAGTGGTTGTAAAAATTGGTGGCAGCCTGGCTATTGACGAGGCCAAGTTGGCCGATTTTGTAGCTGCAGTCAGCAAGCTTCCGGCTATGGACTGCAAGATCGCCGTCGTGCACGGCGGTGGCAAGGACATTAACGAAAACATCTCTTTGCTGCGAGAACAGCCCACTTTTATCGATGGCCTCCGAGTTACCACACCGTCTATCATGAAGATGGTGGAAATGACTTTGTCTGGACACGTGAACAAGAAACTTGTTCGTATGCTTGAAAGCAATGGTTGCGACGCTGTGGGTATTTCCGGTGTTGACGCCAAGCTCTTCGAAGTTGAAAAGAAGCAGGGTAAGGTGGACCTTGGCCTTGTGGGCGAAGTCAAGAAGGTGAATCCGAAGATCGTGGAAGCTCTGTGGTCCGCAGGTATGATTCCTGTGGTGAGCCCCATTTCCATTGGCCCCGACGAGAACGGCAACAACGTGAGCTGGAACGTGAATGCAGACACTGCTGCAAGCGAACTGGCTGTGGCACTTCAGGCTGACCAGTTCGTGCTGGTGAGCGATGTTCCGGGTGTTCTCGATGGCGACAAGCAGGTGATTCCTGAACTTTCTGAAGCCGATGCTGAAAAGCTCATCGATGCGGGGGTCATCAGTGGCGGCATGATTCCCAAGGTTCGCGAAAGCTTCAAGTCCATCCGACGAGGACTGAAGAGCATTCATATCGTAGGCTGGAAGGACGCTGAATCCTTCATCAAGCAGATTAACGGCGAACACAATTACGGAACAATTCAGCGCTAGAAGTGATTAGTAAACAGTGGTTAGTAATCAGTGAAAATAAGGCGGCTGCGCCGCGATTATAAAACTAACCACCAATCACTAACCACTAACCACTACAAGGATTTTATATGTCTTTTATTGAACTGGATAAGAACGTCATTGCCCCGCTGTATGGCAAGGCTGACATTGAAATTGTAAAGGGCGAGGGCTCTTACCTCTTTGACTCCAAGGGCGACAAGTATCTGGACTTCGTTGCAGGTATTGCAGTAAACGCACTTGGCCAACAGAACAAGGCCATCAAGGAAGCTGTGATGAAGCAGATGGATAGCTTCAACCACATCTCCAACCTTTACGTGAACATGCCCCAGGTAGAACTGGGTAAGAAGCTTCTGGAAATCACCGGTTTTGACAAGGCTTTCTTCTGCAACTCCGGTACCGAAGCTAACGAAGGTGCCATCAAGTTTGCACGTAAGTATTTCGATCGCAAGGGTGAAGCCAACAGGCAGAAGATTATCACCTTCGTCAACAGCTTCCACGGCAGAACTTTCGCTGCTCTTTCCGCTACCGGTCAGCCGGCTCTGCGCGAAGGCTTCGGCAACATGCCGGGTGACTTCGTTCACGTGAAGTGGAATGACTGCGCTGCCCTCAAGGCTGAAGTCAACAAGGACACCTGCGCCATCATGCTGGAATCTCTGGCAGCCGAAGGCGGCGTCATGACCTTGTCTGCAGAAATGGTTGAAACTATCAACAGCC
>JAZLKH010000007.1:0-10981 GCA_045597545.1 Fibrobacter sp. | reverse complement strand
TGCGTTTCGACTTCTGGAAGTTCTTCTGGCCCATGGCCTTCATCATGCGTTCCATCTGGGCGCTCATGGCGTCGTCGCTGGTCACGAGGCAGCAGGGGCTATCCTTCAGGCGGCTGGACACGCGGACTTCCTTGATGTCTTCGTCCAGAACCTTCTGGAGGTTTTCGCAGAGCCCCTTGAAGATACCCTTGTTGGCTTCTTCAGCCTTCTTTTCGTCTTCAGTCTTTTCGAAGTCAACGTCACCGCGGGAGATGTCGTGGAACTTCTTGTCGCCGAATTCGGTGAGAGAAGACATCATGAATTCGTCGATGCCATCGCTCATGAGAAGCACTTCGTAACCCTTGGCCTTGAAGGCTTCCAGCATGGGGTTGGACTTCACGGCATTCTTGTCGCCAATGAGGTAGTAGATTTCCTTCTGGCCTTCGGGCATGCGTTCCACATACTGTTCCAGGCTTACCAACTTGCCTTCCTCGGTCTTGGTGCTTTCGAAGCGGATCAGCTTCTTCAGTTCATCAAGATGTTCCCAGTTCATGTAGAAGCCTTCCTTAAGGACCATGCCCAGTTCCTTCCACCAGGCTGTATATTTTTCTTCGTCCTTGGACATGTTCTGCAAGGCTTCCAGAGTCTTCTTGATGACATGCTTACGGATGTTGGTCACGATCTTGTTGGACTGCAGAATTTCGCGGCTTACGTTCAAGGGCAAGTCTTCGGATTCCACCACACCGCGGACAAAGCGGAGCCAAGGCGGCAACAGGTCCTTGCAGTCATCCATGATGAAGGTCTTCTTCACATAGAGCTTCAGGCCGTGCAATGCATCGTTCTGCCAAATGTTGTAGGGAGCCTTGGAAGGAATGTACACCAGGCTCCAGAATTCCAGGGAACCTTCGGCGTGGCTGTGGCTCCAGCAGGCAGGTTCGCCACCGTCGTGGCAAATGACGTTGTAGAATTCCTTGTACTCTTCTTCCTTCACGTCCTTTTCGGACTGGCGCCAGAGAGCGGTCTTGTCGTTCAGCTTTTCTTCGTCCTTGACTTCCAATTCGCCCTTGTCGTTCTTGGTGGGCTCCGGATGGAAGTAGATGCCATAGTTCACGAAGCCGCTATACTTCTTGATAATATCCTTAATGCGCCATTCGCTGGTGAAGTCTTCGGAATCTTCGTCGTCCTTCAGGTACAGGGTAATCTTGGTACCCACTTCGTTGCGGGGGCATTCGGAAATTTCGAATTCGCCGGTGCCTTCGGAAGCCCACAGGTAACCCTGGGTTTCGCCAGCCTTGAGGGTCAGGACTTCAACCTTCTTCGCCACCATGAAGATGGAGTAGAAGCCCACACCGAACTGACCGATAAGATCAACGCTTGCCTTGTCGGCGTCCTTCAGGTTCTTGATGAAATTCTTGGTGCCGGGACGGGCGATGGTACCCAGGCAGTTGATCAAGTCTTCCTTGTTCATACCGATACCGTTATCGGTAATGGTCAGCTTTTTCTGATCCTTGTTCACATCGATATCGATGCGAAGCTGAGTGCCGGTGGGCAAAAGGCTAGAATCAGAAAGGGAAAGGAAACGACGCTTGTCCAATGCGTCAGCAGCGTTGGAAACCAGTTCACGGAGGAAGATTTCCTTGTTGCTATAAAGAGAGTTGATCATGAGGTTCAGCATGTCGCGAACTTCGGTCTGGAACTCCATTTTTTCAGTTGCCATGTTTTATCTCCTGTTAGGTCGCGCTTCGCGCTTTCAGCACGCTTCGCTTTGAGGTACGAGGTCGTTCCCCCTACGGGGTCACTTTGAGGAGTGAGGCAAGAGGAACGCCTTTCTGTTCATTTTTATACAATTTTGCGGCCGTCAGCGTTTCACTTTGAAACAAATAACAGCCTTTCTTTTGTTTTCGTAGGCATAATTGCAAGAACCGTGCCAATTAGGGGCGAGATGCAAGGAGCGAGGCGCTAGGTACGAGATTCGAGGCTAGAAGCGTAAAACCAAAGGGTGGTGCGGAAGGAATTATTCGTGGACAACTCTTATTTTCCAGCACTTATCCACTAAAAATCTATCAAAATCAATAGATTATTCGTGGATAACTCATTTTTTTTTACACTTATCCACCAATAATCGTATTATTAATATATATTTTGCACAAAGAGAGGTGTACCATGATCATCGGAAGAGAAAAGGAACAGGAAATTCTTAATGGCTTGTTGGAATCGGACGAATCCCAGTTCGTCGCCGTTTATGGCCGCAGGCGCATCGGCAAAACATTCCTTGTGAGGCAGACCTTCAAGGGCGCCTTTTCTTTTCAGCACACAGGTCTCGCCAATGCCGACAAAAAATCACAACTCGCCGAATTTTCAGCCTCCCTTTCTAAATGGGGAAACGCTCCTTCACGCCCCCCGAAAACATGGTACGAAGCATTCCACCTGCTTGAAAATTTACTGGAATCAAGGCCCAAAGGAAAAAAAGTTGTCTTTATCGACGAACTTCCTTGGATGGATACGGCAAAAAGTGATTTTGTCAGCGCATTGGAACACTTCTGGAACAATTGGGCCAGCGCAAGAAACGACATTATATTGATTGTTTGCGGCAGCGCAACCTCCTGGATCATCAGCAAAATCGTGATGGACAAGGGAGGATTGCACAACAGGCTAACAAACCAAATATTGCTAAGGCCATTCACACTTCATGAGTGCGAACTTTATGCGAAAAATTCAGGGCTAGAATTTGGCCGTAAAGACATTATTGAACTTTACATGGCTTTAGGCGGAATCCCTTTTTACTGGAGTTTTTTGAAAAAGGGAGAAAGCGTCGCACAGAATCTCGACCGACTGTTCTTTAGTGAACTCGCCCCGCTCGGGCGAGAGTTTGACGCACTGTACGCATCGCTTTTCAAGAATGCTACCCCATATATCGAAGTGGTCAAAGCGTTAAGCACAAAGAAATCTGGACTGCTCCGGGAAGCGATACTCCAGGAAACAAAGTTAAGCGACAACGCGCAGTTTTCCAAGATTTTGACGGAGCTGGAGCAAAGCGGATTCATCCGTAAATACTACGTGATGGGTAAAAAAGAGCGAGACGCACTTTACCAGCTGATGGACAACTACACGCTGTTCTATTTCCAGTTCATCCGGGAAAACAGTTCCCACGACGAATCTTTTTACAGCCATAGATACGTAACGTCTGCGTACAAAATTTGGAGCGGTCTCGCTTTTGAGCGCGTCTGCCTGCACCACATCAACCAAATCAAGCAAGCGCTGGGTATTTCGGGAATATCCGCAAATGTTCACTCCTGGACAACAAAAGCGAATGACTCCCACAAGGGCGCACAAATTGATTTGCTCATCGACCGCGCAGACAACTGCATCAACATCTGCGAAATTAAATTCAACAGTGAAGAATTTGCCATCGATAAAAAATACGATGCGGAACTTTCTTCAAAGATTTCAATCTTTAAGGAAGTTTCCAAGACCCGCAAGAATGTTTTTCTTACAATGATTACTGCGAACGGACTGAAAAAGAATCAGTACAGCGGCAGAGTCGCCGCAGAGATAAGCGCAGAGAAACTGTTCGGGTAAGGCTATAGTCAAAAAAAAACAAGAAGAACTTTCGCAGCACCGCTGCGTAGTTCTTCTGGATAGTTTCAAGGCTTTGCTTCGCTAAGCATTGGCTAGGCTTTCCACCTTCGGTGGATGCCTAATTAGAGTCCTTGAGACAACGTACCGAGTAGCCATCTGTCTTATTGTAGCTGCCGACGCGCGCGATGTTGCCGTTGAGAGTCAGGAAGTAGGCGTAGCCGCTATTGACCTCCGTAGAAGACCAAAAGTAGGTGTAGTCGCCCAAATAGCTGAACTCCTTGAAGTTGCTACTGTAGTGGCCAGCAGGGAGTGCAGAAAAACCATAGGAATCTTTTCCACCATGACCGCCCCATCCTTCTGCTGACTTTAATTTTTCCGCAGCATTTTCTCCAATTTCATCAAGCAAAACAATAAATTCATTCCAACTTGGCAAATGCCAGCCCTCAGGACAAGCTATCTTCGCCTCTTTCCATGTATAAAGGCGTCCATAGCTAACACATTTTTCGTCGTCGTTATCATAGCACCAAGATTTTTTGGCATCCACATTTAAGTTTTCGGCCATCCAGGTTTGATTACCGATAGAAACAAATCTATAGGTTTGTCCATCTCGCATATCAACAAACTTATCTTCGCCGTCAATCAACCAAGTTCCATTTTCACATTTATACGAAATATCGCCAAAACGACTCTTTACGACCTTCGCATTCTCACAGGGTTCATCTTCCAAATCAACCCTTGCTGGATATTTCCAACTTGTATCACACACCATCCCATTTTTTGCAATAGAACCGATTAATTTCCTCGTACATAATCCAAGAGAATCCTCAATTACAGTTAAACTACGCCATCGATTAAAATCACAATACAAATTTTGCGTTTCACCACCATTCAATGTGCTATTAAAGATTCTTGTTGAATCGACATTATCATCGCACACATAGTTATAATCGTTTAAAATTTTCTCACAAGAAAAAAGTTCAAAGCCAAATTCCTTAGCAGCACTTTTGTCAATAGACGGATACTCTTTGCAATCACGCACTAGCATATTTATATCAAGATCACCTTTTCGGGCATATTCGTCTTTTAACAAATACACCTCTAAATTTTCACCTTTCATCCCGTTCCATTCCCACAAACCAATATATTTTTCTAAAAAGCGAACATCTGCAAGCCATTTACCATCCATTTTATACCAAAGATACCGATTCTCCAAATAATAACGCTGTTTATTCATACTTGATTCAAAGGGCAGAATTTTCTTTTTTCTAGAAACTGTTTTTTTGACACTTCTTTTTTCGGTACCCTTTTCGCAATCTTTCTTAACCTCCTTCACCGCTTTATCAAGTTTAGCCATACACGTCTTTTTCGAAGCATTGGTCCCGTCAAAGGAGCAGAATCCAAAGAGAAATTCAAAGGTTCCATTTCTTTTTGAATTTATAACGGCCCTCTGGTTTGCCGCATACTCATCCATTCTGGCAAGGCATTCCTTAACAGGTATCGGTTCCATTACCGTAGTATCATACGAAACCATTGTATCGTACTGCAAAAGATTTTTCGATTCCAGACGCTTAAAATATTCCATCCGCTTTTCATTGTCTATGCTATCAATCAATTTTTTGCAATTTTCGATGGTTTCCTGGCTCTGGCAAATTCCCTCTTCGTATGCAACCCATTCCAGCGGATCAGATTGTTTCATCCAGGTAGAACAAACCTTAGCATCAATGGGACGTTTTCCATTGCAGGAATATTCTACATATTTCATCAAAAATTTTTCATCACAAAATGACTTATCCAACAACCCGTGCTTACATTCATACAAATTTAAGGGATTACGTTCTAGCCTCTTCGCATACAAACGCTCCGCATCGGCAATTGACAAAGTCGCAGGGCAATACATATCCTCGACCCCAACCTTGTTTATGATGTTTTCGGCAAGTTCAATATTTCCGTCATCAATAGCTTTCTTTAAGCCTGGGTGAATTTCAGACGGATTGGATGCAAAAACCGTCGAAAACAGTCCTGCCAACAAAAAAACTACAGCCATTTTCTTCATACATTTTCTCCTTAGATTAATTTCACGTTTTTGACCGTCATGATGTTTTTTAGAAGTTCTTTTCCATCGTCAACGCCCTCTATGAGCAAAGTAGTGTTGCTTTTTCACAAGTTTTTCGAAGGTGGATTTACACGCAGCAAATTCCATGGGTAGCCTTCGTTCGCATTCTCTAATCAAATCTGATTCTTTGTTTATGCCCCTAAGACTCTCAATTAACTCCGATATAGAGTACACCGTATTCATAAAAAACGCCTCAGACCCAAATGTAAAAAAAAAAAAAACAATGTCAAGTATTTTGGCGAATTTCGGCAAATTTTGGTGTTTTTTGGGGAAATTTCAGAAGCAAGACAATGTTGAAAAACAAAAGAAAAAGAGAAACCATTCTCCACTTGTTTTTCTCCAATAACTATATTATTTTTATAGTTACTGGAGCAAATTATGCACTTTAGGTCATGGGAAATTCTTGAAAGACTGTCTCGCGATTACAAGCAGCCCCACATCAAGCTTAAGCAGATGGTAAAAAAGGGGGAACTGGTCAAGGTGATCAGGGGCCTGTACGAAGACAATAGGAACGCCTCGCCGCACCTGCTTGCAGCAGCCATTTACGGGCCGTCATACATTTCTTTTGAATACGCTCTTTCACGCTACGGGCTTATACCGGAGCGGGTGCAGACCGTTACTTCGGCAACCTTCAAGAAGGGGAAGAATAAAACTTACGAAACTCCCTTTGGCACTTTCTTTTACAGCGACATTCCCGCTTTGGCATACCCACACGAAGTGACCCTAGAAGAAGAAAATGGTCAAGTGTTCCAGGTTGCCCTGCCAGAAAAGGCCCTTTGTGACACTTTGTACAAAGAGCGACCCGTAAATAGCATAAAGGCTCTCCGAGCGTTGATGTTCGAAGACCTTCGAATCGACGAAGGCGCGTTTAATCAACTTGACAAAGACAAATTGTTCAGCCTAGCAGCACTTTACTCCAAAAAGAATCTTCAACTTCTAACAAGGATGAGGGAACCATGAACGCCATCGAAAGCTTGCTCGCCAAGTACAACTGCAAGAACATCGTCGATTATCGCAACGCCCTTAAGGAAATCATCCAGGAAGTAGCCCTATGCGGCTTGGCCAGAGGCGGGTTCTTTGAAAAGGCCGCTTTCTACGGAGGAACGGCGCTCCGTATTTTTTACGGTCTTGACCGATTTTCCGAGGACATGGATTTCTCGTTAAAGTCACCGGATCCAGAATTTGACCTAACCGCATATTTTAACGCATTGAAGAACGAACTGGAAGCCACCGGTTTTGATATTACCATCGAGGCGAAGCCAAAGAATCATTGGACATTGAAGGTGTCCCCCATAGTGCCGATTTCGGGCGTACCTAATAACGAAATTTTGAAGATCAAGTTTGAGGTTGACACAAACCCTCCGGCGGGTGCCAGCTATCAAAACAAGTACGCCCTGCTCCCCTCCCCTTACGCAGCAAGGCTCTACGACGAACCCTCGCTATTTGCAGGCAAACTTCACGCAGTTCTTTGCAGGGCATGGCAAAACCGGGTGAAGGGTCGCGACTTTTATGATTACGTCTGGTATTTATCCAGAGGCATCAAGGTAAACATCAGCCACCTACAGAAAAGGCTTGAACAATCCGGTCACTGGAACGAAACCGATGGGAAACTATCCATAGACAAGTTAAAGCAGATGCTTTGCGAGCGATTCGGGAGCATTGATTTTAACGACGCGAAGAACGACGTTTCCAAGTTTATCGGCGATCAGCACAAGCTGGACTTGTGGAGTCCGGAATTTTTCACAAGCATCACAAACGATAGACTGGAATAGTCAAGGATTACACCACCTATATAACAAAGACCGCCATTCGTGGCAGCCTTTGTTGCTTGATTTTTTGCTAGATCCTCGCCTTCACGAGGATGACGCTAGTGCGTTACTTAATAAAAATCAGGCCCAGGATACCAGCCACCCACAGGTAGTAGCTGAAGTAGTGGAACTTGCCCTTCTGCACGAAGGCCATGAGCCACTTCAAGGCGATGATGCCGAAGATGAAGGCAACGATCATGCCCACCAGAAGTTCCGGGGTAAAGCCGCTGGCGTCTGCGCATGCCAAGGCCTTTTCGGGCTTTTCGATGGCGTAGCGTGCTACGGTTTCGGGATCCTGGCACTTGATCCACTTGATGCAATCCAGGAGGGCGGCGCCACCGACGGCGGGAATGCTCATGAGGAAGCTGAATTCGCCGGCGTACTTGCGGTTAACGCCCAAAAAGATCATGCCGCTGATGGTAGAGCCGCTACGGCTAATGCCCGGGATACAGGCAACACCCTGCACAACGCCCGTCACCAAAGCGCGCCACCAGTTCATCTTGACGCCTTCGCATTCAGGATGTTTGCTGCCGGTCTTGCCCCACTGGGAGACGAACAGCAAGGTAGCGGTAAACAGCATGGCGCAGCACACGGCCTTGGGGTTTTCAAACAGGCTTTCAAGAGGCTTCTTGAAACCAATGCCGATGATGGCCGTAGGAATGGAGGCCAGCACGATGTAGCCTGCTTCCTTCAGCTGGACCGGATCGCGGCGGATGCAGCCCACAATCATGTCCACAAGTTTCTTGCGGAACACGACGAAGATGGAAAGCAAAGTTCCTGCATGGAGCATGATGTCGAAGAACATGCCCGCTTCCTTCATGTTCAAGAGCTTTTCGCCAAGAACCAGATGGCCGGAGCTGGAAATGGGGAGAAATTCTGCAAGGCCCTGCAGCAGGCCTAAAATAATGGATTCAATCATAGGCTACAATATAGCAAATGCGAGCTTATATGCAACAAAAAAGTCCCGCGACACCGCTGCAATTACAAGAACACGCTTCTGTCTCGGTACTAGGGAGTATGGAGTCGAGCTCATCCATGGAGGTAAGAACCAGACAAAAAAAAACGGCAGCAGGGACCGCCGTTTCTTGAACAAACCAACACAAACGTTTAATTAAACAATCCAGAATCCATAAATTCTTCAAGAGTCATACCATTGATTTCTTCACACATGCTCTTAATCATGCTCGTTCCCATCTTGAACTCAGCCGCAGACACATCCTCATCCTTCTCGGTAACAGCCACGGACTTGCCGTCGCAAACCACATCCATGTAGTCTTCGTACTGAGCCTCGTACTCGGCGTCTTCGCAATAGAAATCAGCCATAGCCTGGGACGGGTAGGTGGTGGTGATTCTCATCGTAACATCCATACCATCGTAAGACATGGCCTCTTCAACGGTCATGCCAGAAACAGACATTTTCATGGTATATGGACTTTCGGAAGTAATCTTACAATACACCAAGTTCGGATCCATGGATCCAGAGCTAGAATCATCGCCACAAGCCACAAGGCCAAAAGCCCCCATAACCACGGCAACAGCAAACACTTTCTGAATTTTCATTTTGTTCTCCTTTGTTAGTCCCTGTGAAATATAGCTAAAATAAGTCTTTTGATTAAAACTAACAACAAAACTACATCTGATTTAATTATCATTGCAAGCATGAACCGAAAATTCCTGTTATGCTTTCATGACTTTAGCGTTTGGAACTACAACGACCTTACGCCGATTCTGCATGAACTACGCGACCTGGTAGGCCGCCCCTTTAGCATACTGGTAATCCCAGGTACAGAGGGTGCAAGCAGCGAGGCGCTCAACGGCTTCCGCCTCACCCTGGAACAGCTTAAGCGCGAAGGTTTCGAGCTTGCGCTCCACGGGTACAAGCATAAGGCCGGATTCAGCCAGGGACGAAACTACGGCGGTCTAGTCGCCATGAGCCTCACCCACGGCGAAGCGGAATTTGCAGGCCTTAGCGAATACGAATCCAGCCGAATGCTACAGCAAAGCATCTCCGCGTGGGATGAGCTGTTTAGCAGCGCCGACAAGGACATAGACCTCTCTCCCGCAGCCTTCGTCCCCCCGACCTGGTACAGCAACAAGTTCCTGCCAAGGCAGGTCAAGGCAGCCAAGATGCTTTACGAGGACCGCTTTACGCTGAACACCGCCGCAGGTCGCCGCATCATCTCACCAGTCGCCAGTTTCGCAGGCATACCTCGGCAGACCGAGGCCATTGCGCTAGCCTTTGCCAGAGCCTTTCTGAGATTCCCGGCAGGCATTCCCCGCATCGCGCTTCACCCGGTAGATTTTCCGCACATGCGAAGTCAAATTCGCAACTTGCTGCGAACCGCCTTGCAAAGCAAGCGCCGCATAGTCCACTACAGCGAACTCTAGGAGAATACAAAAAATCCCGATAACCTAACGGTTACCGGGATTTAAAGTCTTACGACTAGGCCCCTAGACCTGCCAAGGCGCTCGCCTTACTTCACCTCGAAGTAGTAGGTCTGCAGGGTCTTGCCGTCCTGAGACAGCTGGAGAATCTGCTTGCCTGCCGGGAGAGAACCCTTAACTTCGAAGAGGTTTTCGGCCCTGTATTCCACGGTAAGAGCAGTGCTCTTGGACTTGTCTACGAACACGCCAGCAGTTTCGCCTTCACCGAAGCCCTTACAGTCAGCGTGGTCAGCAACCTTGCCTTCAACAGCGGCGAAAGCGGTAGCAACCAGCGGAGAGGTAACGGAGCTTGCATTCACGTAGAATACGTCGATGGCGGAGCCCATTGCCAACGGAGCGGGCAGATTGGAAACCTTAACCTTTTCGGCCTTCTTCTTTTTCTTATCGGCCTTCTTGCCAGGAACCTTGCCGGCATCCTTGTCGATAGGCATGGTCAGGCGGTAGCCAGCAACAGACTCGTTGCAGCTGGTGGAGTAGATAACCCACTGGTTTTCAATCTTTTCGGGGCCTTCTGTGGTACCAGTCTTGTAGAGACCCGGCTTAACCTGGTCACTGTATTCGTACAAGGTGACGTTGATATTCGGATTTTCGTCGGTAGTAGCAATCCTCTGCTGGCCAAGAACATACTTGGAGCGACGGGCCTTGATCAGGTACTCGCCAACGGGAACCTTTTCGAACTTGAACTTGCCCTGCTGGAGTTCACCCTTGTACGGATACTTGGGGTTCTGGGTACCGTAGATGGTAGAGTCCATCCAAACGGTGGGCATTTCAATGGCCTTGCCAGTGAACGGATCGAGCACAACACCTTCGATGGTGCCGGACTTTTCGCAGCCAGTCATTGCCATGGCGATGAGAGCTGCAGCGCACAAAGTAAGTTGCTTTTTCATGAAAATTCCTTTGGAAAAGATAAAAGCCTCCCTTTGAATCGGGAGGCCTCTATTGAATAAATTATTCAGCGTCGGCAGCAGGACGTTCGGCCTTGCGAGTCTTGCGCTTTGCACCGGTGATGTTGCCAGCGAAACGCTTGTTGAAGCGATCGATACGACCGGCAGTATCC
>JAZLKH010000006.1:0-3716 GCA_045597545.1 Fibrobacter sp. | reverse complement strand
ACGTTACCGTCGGAGAAGAGGCCGATGAAGTGAAGAACGGAGTTCTTTTCACGAACGTTGGCGGAGATTTCCTTCCATGCGTCGCGGCCGAAGATGTCGCCAGAAACGATAGCGTCCTGAACGAGGGCTGCACCCTGGTTATAGACCTGGCCAGCACCGATAGCGTTATGACCGACTTCGGAGTTACCCATGTCTTCGTTGGTGGGCATACCCACGGCGCGACCGTGAGCGTTCAGGAGAACGTTGGGGTACTTGGCGAACAATGCGTCCAGAGTGGGCTTACGGGCTGCAGCAATAGCGTTGCCCTGTTCGTTGGGGTTGAAGCCGTAACCATCCATCACGATGGAAACGATAGGTCCCTTGATGCCGGGGAAGTTTGCGAGTTTCTTGAGCATGTTTTACTCCGTTTAATATTACCCCGGGCAATTCCCGGGATTGGTTTACGGGATACAAATTTAGAAAAATTACAGGGGATAAAAAAAGGTCCCCCGTAGAGGGAGACCCATTAAAGCCTTCGCCTAAGGACGATTACTTGGCCTTGTAAACCTTCAAGGTCACGTTGAAGTCCTTGTTGTTGCCTTCGGTGTACTTTTCGACGGCAAAGGCGTAGAAACCGGCGCCAGTTTCTGCATTGTAGGCGGCAGTCTTGGCAACGTAGATCTGGGAGGAGTTCTCGATGATGTTTTCGATTGTTGCACCAGCGATATCTCTGTACATCCAGGAGCTTACGTAGGCCTTGCCGTCACCCTTGGTGTTGTTTTCCGGCCAGTAGCCTACTTCGTAGTCGTTGTAGTAGTCCTTGTCCAGTTCTGCATTGGCGATGGGGGCGAACAGGGTTCCGTTGCCACTGGTGATGGTTACGTCACCTGCAGCCTTGGAGATGATCAGGTCTGCGGTAAGATCTGCGCCAGCAACGCCAGTGGCGAAGTTCAGGCCCGGAGCCATGTTGGTGGACATGTTTACAGTATAGGAGGTCATTTCGATCTCTGCCTTGGCCGGAGTGTCAGAAGAAGACGGTTCCGGTGCCTTGCAGAAGGATTCCTCACGAACGAACGGGATGACGCCTGCAGCTTCCTTGGTCTTCTTGCCGGCTTCTGCGGTTACCTTGACAACCAGGTTGTAGTTGCCGCATTCGGTGAATCCCGGGTCGTTCAGGTTCACGATAATGCCCATTTCGTTCAAAACGATGTTGTTTTCCAGGGGGAAGGACGGCATGATGGTAACCTGGGGCTGTACGGTGGTGCCGGTCAGGGCTTCGCCATAGGCAACCTTAAGTTCGATACCGGTGAATGCCAAGGATACGTCTTCGGGCAGGGTAGTGTCTGCGAAGTCCAGGGAGATGGAACCGCCGAAGCGAACCACTTCGCCTGCGGAGTTGGCCGTCAGGCGCTCAAACATGATGCTGGCGTCATTTTCGGGGAGAACAATCGGATCATCCGGCTTCGCTTCTGCACCGGAGCTGGAGTCGTCACCGCAGGCGACGAGACCGAAGGCACCCATGGAAATTACGGAACCCATGAGAAGGGTCTTTGCGAACTTGAAATTCATAATAAATTCCTCTCTAAATGTTTTGACCTTGAAAATACACAAAAAAAGTCGAAAATGCACTAGCAAAAGGTGTAAAAAACGCAAAATAGTGACGAAAATGGGAAATTTCTGTCCAAATTGGCAAAAAAATGGAGCTTTGGGGCTGTCGCTGGGCTACTTCATGTTGCGGATAAGGTCGCGAAGACGGGCTGCCTCTTCGAAGTCCAGCTTGGCGGCGGCATCCTTCATCTGGCGCTCCAGGGTCTCGATATCGGCATCCTTGGTCTCGATACGCTTCTTGACGGTGGACTTCTTGGGCTTGCCTGCGGTGGCGCCCTTGCCTTTTTCGTATCCCGTCTTTCGTCTCTCGCCTGAATATTCCTCGTCCATGTCCGGGTCCTCGATGAGGTCCGGAGTCTTTTCTCCGCGCCAGAGTTCCATGAGCGGGTCGTTGATGACCAGGTCGTCTTCCAGCTTGCGGCTGACGGACTTGGGCACGATGCCGTGGGCCGCGTTGAATTCCTCCTGGAGGGCGCGGCGGCGGTTGGTCTCCTCGATGGCCTTGGCGAGGCTGTCGGTCATGTTGTCGGCAAACAGCAGTACGGTGCCGTTGACGTTACGGCTGGCGCGGCCCATGGTCTGGATCAGGCTGCGGTAGTTGCGCAGGAAACCTTCCTTGTCGGCGTCCAGGATGGCAACAAGGCTTACTTCGGGGAGGTCCAGGCCTTCGCGGAGCAGGTTGATGCCCACCAGTACGTCGAATTCCCCGAGACGCAGCCCCTTAATGAGGTCGTGACGTTCCAAAGTCTTGATGTCGCTGTGCAAATACTTTGCACGGATTCCTGCTTCTACAAAGTAGTCGGTGAGGTCCTGGGCCATTTTCTTGGTGAGGGTGGTCACCAACACGCGGTCGCCCTTCTTGGTGGCCTCTTCGATGCGGTAGAGGAGAACGTCCATCTGCCCTTGGATGGGGAACATTTCGATCTTTGGATCCAGTAGGCCCGTGGGACGGTTGATCTGTTCGGTAACGACGCCCTGGGTCTTTTCCATTTCGTACTCGCCGGGGGTGGCGCTTACGAACAGGACCTGCTTGGGGTACATGTACTCGAACTCCTTGAAGTTCATGGGGCGGTTGTCCAGGGCACAGGGCAGGCGGAAACCGTACTGCACCAGGGTGGTTTTACGGCTCTTGTCACCTTCGGCCATGCCGCCCACCTGGGGGATGCTCACATGGGACTCGTCCACCATCAAAAGCCAGTCTTCGCCGAAGTAGTCGATGAGGGTGAAGGGGCGCGTGCCGGGGGCGCGGTCCTCGATGATGGCGGAATAGTTCTCGATACCGGAGCACATGCCGGTCTCGCGGATCATCTCCATGTCGTAGCGGGTGCGGCTGGAAAGGCGTGCGGACTCCAGGACCTTGCCTTCCTTGTCCAATTCGGCGAGGCGGTCGGTGAGCTGCTGCTGCATACGCTGCAGAATGCCTGCGCGACCCTCCTCCTTGGTGACGAAGTGCTTTGCAGGAGCGATAGTCATCTCCTCCAGTTCTTGGAGAATTTCGCCGGTGATGATGTTGAATCGCACCAGTCGATCCACCTCGTCGCCGAAGAGCTCGATGCGCAAGCCATCCTCGTCGTAGCTGGGGTGGACTTCGATGACGTCACCGTGGCAGCGGAAGGTACCGCGTTCCAGGGTAATGTCGTTGCGTGTATATTGCACCCTCACTAAGTCGTGGAGTAACTTGTCGCGGTCGTAGATATCGCCTTTCTTGATGCGGATCATCAAGTCAAAATATTCTGCCGGGCTTCCCAAGCCGTAGATGCAGCTGACGGAGGCTACGATGATCACGTCGCGGCGGGTCAAGAGGTTTGCCGTGGCACGCAGACGAAGCTTGTCGATTTCGTCGTTGATGCTGGAGTCCTTTTCGATAAAGGTATCGGTGTGGACGATGTAGGCTTCGGGCTGGAAGTAGTCGTAGTAGCTTACGAAGTATTCGACGGCGTTGTTGGGGAAGAACCCCTTGAATTCCTGGTAGAGCTGGGCGGCCAAGGTCTTGTTGTGGGTGAGGATCAGCGTCGGCTTGCCCACGTTCTTGATGACGTTGGCCATGGTGAAGGTCTTGCCGGAGCCGGTGACGCCGAGAAGCGTCTGGAACTGTTCCCCGTTTTCAAAGCCCTTGGAAATCTGCTCGA
>JAZLKH010000005.1:0-9915 GCA_045597545.1 Fibrobacter sp. | reverse complement strand
TGTTAACAACGCAAATCACCGGCTTGCCAAAGTCTTCCACCTTGGTACCTGTTGCGTGCCAAAGGGCACGTGCACCGGCCATTTCGCGGCCTTCCATAGTCTTCAACGAACGAAGTTTCGGCATAATGTTACCTCATAAATTGCGCAGTTCCGTACATGCAGGGCGGGGCTGCGCCGATTCCATAAAATTTGAACAGGAAAAAATATAGTAAAGGCTTGAAATCTTTAATCTCTGCATCCCTCAAATCGGACGAAATCATTGGATTTTACGAGCTTGAGCGCTAGCCTTGCCAAGTTCTGCGCTTTGGGATGGAATCGGTCAAGATCTTCAAGACTTAACGATATGAATCTTGAATTTTTCTTGTTTACGGCTAAATCTACGTGCAGTGCGGGGTGTTCGCACATGTCTGTTATAACGCAGTAGTCTTTTTCGGGCTTGTAATTGATGATTTCTTCAATTAAAAGCAATACTGAATCTTGTTGCAAATCGTCACGGGAGCATCTCGTTGTATCGTCGTGAAAACTTATGTTCATGGATTTGAGTTGCGTGAAATCCCTGTGTACGGATAAATTAGCCTCGAAACGGAAATCTTCCTGTATGAATATGTTGAAGTCACTGCTTGTATCCGCATTAGGGTGAATACGGTAAAATTCATCTAGGGGAAGTTCCTGGCGCTTTGTTTCAAAGACAAATCCGATGCAGCGGTTTACGAAATGCTCGTATCCGGTAAGGATGACAAAGAATATGACGAAGGTCCCGAAAATGCATGGAAACCTCCTTTTAATTTTTTTGCTGGCTAGGAAATAAAAAGTGGACAGAGGGAGAATGGAAAAAAACAAGCCGCAAAGAATACTTCCCATAACAAAGAAATGAAATGGTTCGTTTAAGTATTCTTGATCTGCTTTAAACAGAAATGGGGAAATGGAAAAGAAGGCAAGAATAAGGACCGATAGTAAAATGGAAAGGTTTTTCCCGACGAGAAATACTTTACGTTTGTTACTGAATTTATTTGTAATGAGCCCGGCTGCCCATGGAATTAAGGCTAAAATGACTAAGACGGCGATGTTGAAAATGAATATGAAATAGGGAGCAGTTGGTTCCATTGGTTAAATCCTGGCAAAGATTGCGTTCAGGCTGAAGCCACCGTGACTTGTTTCGATGAGCTTTGCGGCTGGATTTTTGCGGGGGTCCAGCGCGGGGCAGGCCTTCAGCAAATTTTCGGTACAATCCTTGGGCGCTAGGATTGCGACGACTGCACCCTTGAATTCATTGAGTTTCTGCCCGATTTTTGTGTACAGCTTGGGAGCGTCAAATGCCAGGCGCTTGCCGTAGGGCGGGTTTAATAAAATCACAATGTCGCGGGCTGTATCGTTTGCGGATGGTCGAACTGCGCAGATGTCGTCGATGGTATAGCTAAAGAAATCCTTCAGCTGCGGGTTGATGGTGACCGCGTCGGGATTTGTTTTCGCAATTTCTGCCAACGGGCTAGCTTCCGCATTGTGCTTGATGATGCTGATGGGGCGTTCCGAAATGTCGGAGGTGATGATTTGAATTGCTGATGTGAATTTTTTTTGAACTGCTAGATTCTCGCTTTCGCGAGAATGACAGAGTGGTTCGCGAGGAATACCGCTTTTTAGGATAAAGTTCCAGGTGGCTTCCTTAAAGGCGGGCTGGTGCATCAGGGCAAAGTCCCTGCACTTGCCGGGAATCAGACCGTTTGCAATGTAGGCCGCTTCCAGCGAGAAGGTTCCGCTGCCGGCCATAGGGTCCACTATCGTAGTAGGAAGTTGGAAGTAGGTAGTAGGAAGAGTTTCTGGAGAAGAACTGCCCTGTAATTCCCGAAAAGTGCAGTTCTTGTCTGCATCCCTGTCTACTGTATACTGTCTATTGTCTACTAAATTCACGGCTTCGAAAATCATGGCTGCAGCAATGGTTTCTTTCAGCGGGGCTTCGGCAACAAAACGTTCGTGACCGCGCTTGTAAAGTTCTTCGCCGGCTAAGTCCAGCCAGATAGTACAGCGGTCGTCTTGGAGGTTTACGTAGAGGTGCTGCGCTGTAGCAGCAGATGCTAGATCCCCGATCGAGTCGGGGATGACATTTAGAGGGCGCACATCGTGAATGTCATTAGACCGTTTTGAATTGGGGATGACGTTTAGAGGGTTTGAGTCTGAATTGAAACCAGCCAAGGCCTTGGCGATAATCGGAGTTACTCTTTCTTCGATGGCTCCTGAATGATAGAGCCTGGAATGCTTGCAGCTGACGTGCAGTTCCAAATTGGCGCTGCTCCCTAAAAACAATTCCCAAGGAACTCCTGCAACTCCCTTTTCCAACTGCCCGAAATTCTCCGCCTTGAAACTGCCGATTTCCATGAGTACGCGGTTGGCGATGCGGCTGTAGGCCACAGCCTTCCAGGCTTCGGTGATCTTTGCGGTAAATTCCACCTTGCCGTCGCCCGCAACTTTTATACCCACGGCGCAGTTCTCGCCTAAAGTACAGTCACTACCTGTGGCGTGTCTGCAATCCGATTTTTCTGTGACTTTTATGTTTGCAGTGATGCAGGATTCTTCGTCGCTTCGCTCCTCAGAATGACACGAGGAAGCGGTACATTCCACTCCGATGTACTCCAGTTCCTTCATCAGCGTTTCTTCAAAGCCCAAAGGAGCTACCGCCATAAATCGATGGGGCTTTCCTATTACGTGCTTCTTGATTCGCTTTTCCAAAGCGGAACTGTTCTGTACATCAGCCATGCCCGCAAATATAAAATTATATTTCTCACCATGAATTTATTCAAAGATAAAGTGGTTGTTGTTACCGGTGGTGCTCATGGAATCGGCGCTACTATCGTCAGTGAATTTGAAAAAGAGGGGGCCAAGGTTGCCCTTATAGACATTCGTGAAAACCCCTGTTATGTTGGGGATCTTTCCAAGAAGGATGTGCTTGAAGATTTCGCAAAATTCGTCATCGAAAAGTTCGGCCACGTAGATGTGCTGGTGAACAATGCCCTGCCGCTGATGAAAGGCATTGATGAATGTTCCTATGAGGAGTTCGCATACGCCTTGGCTGTGGGCGTAACGGCGCCGTTTTACTTGGCTAAACTCTTTGCTCCGCATTTTTCGTCAAATGCCTCCATCATCAACATTTCCTCTAGCCGCGACCGCATGAGCCAGCCGCAGACGGAAAGCTACACGGCTGCAAAGGGCGGCATCGCTGCCTTGACACATGCGCTGGCCGTAAGCCTCGGCGGGCGAGGCATAAGGGTAAATTCCATTTCACCGGGCTGGATCGATACGGACTTCTCCATATACGAAGGTCCCGATGCGATTCAGCAGCCCGCAGGCCGCGTCGGCAATCCGCTGGACATCTCCAACATGGTGCTGTTCCTGGCTAGCGACAAGGCTGGCTACATTCCCGGAGAAAACATCTGCATCGACGGCGGCATGACCAAGCAGATGATTTACCACAACGACTGCGGCTGGAAACTAGAAAAATAGCGTATTTTCCCAAGAAATTGCTGCATTGCAAAATTGAAAATTGTTGCAAAAAAAATGTCCGCCAATGGCGGACTTTTTTTATTGCGATATAGGTTCTGTTTGCTACACCTGCAGTGATTTAGAACTGGAAGTAAATGAACGGCGGGGTATCGGCGCTCATGAACTGGTACATAAAGAATATGATTACCGCCGTGGCAAGAACCATCAGGGGCAGCGGCAGGGTGGCAAATGCAATGCGGTAGCGAGACTTGATACGCTGGGGAATCCAGTGAATCAGCATGCCTGCCACGAATACTAGGATAATATTCATGTGTTCCCAGGCAATGGCGGGAATGGTATCCAACTTCCAGGCGGAACCCATCTGGTTCACCATGTTCTTGGCCGTGTTCCAGGCCACTTCGTTAGCTACCGCCGGGTCCAGGTTGGAGCCTGCGCGGAAGAACAAACGGGTAAAGGTGATGAACACGAAGGTGAGGGTCACATTCCAGGCGACATAGAGCCAGTGGAAAGTCTTCTGGCTGAACAGTCGGAAAATCATGACGGAGTAAATGCCCACAAACAGTGCACCGAACCATACTGTAAGAATGGCGAAAATGGGATAACCCAGGATCTTGTAGAAAATGGCGCAGATTGCCAGCAGGAAAAAGGATGCGAAGGCTCGCCAGGTGAGGCTTCGCTTGCACCAAATAAGGTTGAAAATCTGTCCAAATCCGTTGAGGCCGCCCCAAATGATAAAGTTGAAGCTTGCGCCGTGCCAGAGGCCACCCAGGAGCTTTGTAGTCATGGCGTTCATCTGGGTGGTAATGAACTTCTTGGATTCCGGCTTAAAGCGCATATAGAGAAGAATGTACAGCAGGAATGCGGCGCAACCAACACCAACCCAAATGCTGCCAGAAAGAAGTACGGAGGAAACTGCGGTGAAGATAATCCAGAAATAGGTACCGAAGGAAGCCTTTCGGTTACCTCCCAGGGGAATGTACAGGTAGTCGCGAAGCCAGGTGGAAAGGCTGATGTGCCAACGACGCCAGAAATCTGTGGGGTTCAAGGCCTTGTAGGGGCTGTTGAAGTTCTGGGGCAGGCGGAAACCCATGAGCAAGGCAACGCCAATGGCAATGTCGGTGTAGCCGCTAAAGTCGGCATAGACCTGCAGGGAGTAGGCAAACAATGCAATAAGGTTTTCAAAGCCGGTGAACAGCAGCGGGGTGTCGAAAACGCGGTCCACAAAATTAGTGGCCAGGTAGTCGCTCAAAATAACCTTCTTGCCAAGGCCATTCAAAATCCAGAAAACGGCTATGCCGAAGGCGCGGCGGGGGAGGAAGAACTTCTTGTAAAGCTGGGGCACGAAATTATCGGCGCGGGCAATGGGGCCTGCCACCAACTGGGGGAAGAATGTGAGATAAAAGCCGAAGTCAAGGACGTTACTTACGGCCTTGATCTTGCCGCGGTAAATGTCGACACAGTAACTGATGGCCTGGAAGGTAAAGAAGGAAATACCCACCGGCAGGATAATGGTATCCACCAGGGAGTTGGTCTTGAAAATAGCGTTGCTTGCCGCGGCAAAGAAATTGTAGACGTGGAGTTCAATGCCTGTAATCTGGTAGAACACATCCAGGAAGAAGTAGGCGTACTTGAAGTAGCTCAGTACCAGAAGGTCGATGGCAACTGCAAGAATCATCCATAGCTTTCGAACCCATTCCTTGGTGGTCGATTCAATCCAGCGACCGATGAAGAAGTTTACAACTACGCAGAAAATCAAAATGCAGACATAGCTGCCGCTGGTCTTGTAGTAGAAGAACAGGCTGGTGGCGAACAGGAAGGTGTTGCGCATCAGGATTCTGTTGTGGACCAGGGTCAAAACAGCGAACACAACTGCAAAGAATCCCCAGAAGTAGAACTGCGTAAACAGCAGGGGACTGTGAGGGTCGAACGAAAATGTTCGAGTCAGGAATGGAATCAAATAGTCGAGCATGGTGGAGAACGTAAGATTAATGATAAGTGATGAGTTATTTGTTTGGGGCAGGTTCCGTCGTCTGGGTTGCGGACGGAGCCGGTTTCAACGGCGTCGGCTCCTGGGCGGGCAGACTCGCCACGTGGTCCATGTAGGCGTTGATGAACGCCTTGTAGAACATGTCGCCCAGCAGGTTGTAGCCCGCCAGCTTAAAGTGAACCTTGTCTGCCTTGGCGAGATCCGCCTTTTCCCACTTGGCCATGGAGCCTAGGCCGCCCATGATGCTGAACTTGTCCCAAACACCGGCGTTGTGCTTTTCGGCCAGGGTGAAGAACGCCTTGCGAACGATTTCGCCATTGGGGTGCTGTACATAGCGGCGTGTTCTGACCTTGCGATACATGTCGTTGTTGGTTTCGAAGATAAATGCGACGTCGGGGTTGATGGCCTTGAGGCGCGTCAGCAGTGTGTCGTAATTGGCGCGGAAGCCCTTGTCGTCAAAATGCTCCACGTTGGCGTCGTTGATGCCGATGGCGAAAATCACCAGGTCCGGCTTGTAGAACTGTAACTCGTTTTCGATGCGGGGGCAGACATTGGCAAAGTAGTTGGGAACCTTAGCTCCGTTAATGCCTACGCTGGTGTAGGTGATACCCGGGTTGTCCGTTTCGGCGAGAATGCCCGTAAGGGTGAAGCGTGGGCGGGAGCGTTTCACCAGCGAGGCGGAATCTACGGTTGCGGAGTCGGTGCTTGCTGCGGTCAGGCTGTCCGCGCGGGCATCTGCGGCGGCTTCGCCATCGATGAACTTGTTGTTCCTGGCCTCGTCCTGGTTCAGGCAGTTGGTGTCCAGAACGTCGCATTCCCCTTGGAACATGGAGTCGCGGGCCGCCTCTTCGGAAGCCGCTGCGGTAAGGATGGAAACATTCTGGGGAACCTCGGCCTTGCCCTCGGCGGAATCTGCGATTGCGGAGTCAGCCGCGGTTTCAGCGCTAGCTCCATCGGCCCCTCCGGCGAGGAGTGCCGCCTTGGCGGAATCGCTTAAAGTAGTGTCTGCCGCAATGACCTTGGCAATGGAATCCTGCACCAGGGAATCGGCGATGAACTGTGCCACAGTAGCTTGATGCAGGGAGTCCACCCAGCGGAACTGAATTTGTATGGAATCAATGGGACGCGGACTGGTAAACAGGTAGCTCTGACTTGCCGAATCCAGGGTGCCGTAAATGTCTGTGGAATCTACGCGGAGCACGGGAATCACGTCGCCGTCATCGCTGTAACCGAACAGGCGAAAACGGGTTTCGCCCCACATGGGTTCGCTATTGTAGCGGTCCAGCAGCAAGGTGATTTCGGCTCGAGGGTCGCTGGTGCTTACGGCGATGCCCAAAAGGCCCAGAGGCTTCTTGACTTCGCGGAGCACGTTCTTGCTCATGTCCCAGATGCCCTTGTAATAGCTGCCGTAGGTGGAGGGGGTGTTGGTCCTTGCCGCAGAGTAGGGGAAGATGAATCCGCGGCCAGCGCTTGCGCCCGGGTACTCCTTGATCAGATGTTCGCGGATGCGTCCCGAAATCACGTCGGCCTGCAAGTGGGAACCGCCGATGTGCAGAATGCGCACCTGTCCCTTGTTCTCGAAAACCAGGGTGTCCAGCTTCTTGAAGAAGGGCTCGAAGGCGGCGTTTCCGTTGGGGAACTGGATGGCGTTCACCGTGGTGTCGATGAAGTCGTACTTGGCTATATCCAGGGCGTAGCTGCCGGGTGCAACGGAGAGGTCCTTGGCCTGCGCCTGTGCAAACAGACCGAGGCAAACGCAGCAGATAACTGCAAAAAATTTCAGAGTGCGAATCATGGAGCTCACTTAGGGGCCTCCGTAGCGGGGGCGCTCTTTGTGGCGGCTGCGGCTGGTTCTGCTTCAGCTCCTACGGCCTTCGCCGCGGAATCGGATTTCGCTGCAGGTGCCGCCTTGACGCTATCGGCAAAGGTCTTAATCTGGTTCAGCTTTTCCTCGTTGATGCCGTGGCGGTCGCGGAACTTGAAGAAGTCATAATGCATGCGCAGAGCATTGCAGAACAGGTCGCCCATGTAGGCGGCACCGCGGCGGGTAAAGTGGATGTGGTCCGTAAAGCCGAGGGCAGGTACCTTCTGCACCCACTTCATCATGGAACCGTTTCCTCCCATTACGCGATGCATATCCCAGTAGGCGAGACCGTTATCCAAGGCGACTTCGCGCAGCGTCTTGATGGTAAGGGCGAGCCCCGGATAAGTCTTCCACTGGCCGTCCACCTGCTTTGCCATGTCGGCAGGGCCGATAAACAGGATGTCCGCGTCGGGGTTCGCCTTCTGAATCGCCTGAATCTGCCGGGTGATGATCTTCTTGGTCCATTCGATGTTGCCGGAGTTGGTTCCCGGCACCAGGTTGCCTCCGTATTCCATGATAATCAAGCGGGCGTTCATGGCCTTGTAGGATTCTGCCAGAAGCTCGTTATCGATGCGATGGAAAATGGTACCGGAGCTTCCGCGCATTGCCACGTTGTCTACGGCTACACCATAGGCGCCGTCAGCGGATATGGCGTAGATTTCGGCGTTGCCGCTCAGGTAGATCTTGGCGCTGGAGGTGGTGTCTGGCAACTTCCAGGTGTACACGTTCAGCTTGTTCATCTTGTCTACGACAGGGGCTGCAGCCTCTACGCTCTTCACCTTGCGACCAGATTCCACCCAGGTGGTATCGCCCAGGGAGTCCACGCTGGCCTTGTACTCCACCTTGGTGCTGTCGTACATCAGCTTCAGTCTAAGGTTTCCGCGCTTTCCGGCCAGCACCTTGATGGTACTGTATCCGCCTACGTGGGGGAAGTTGTCCTTGCGTTCCTTACGCTTCTTGATGCCGATGACTGCAGAACCTTCCAGGTCGGCGAACTGGGCAAGTGGGCCATAGCGACCGTGGTCGGCCTCCTCGTCCTTGGGGCCAAAGAGGATGTAGCGGTTTAGGTTGCCCTCGTTCCAGTGGCTGGTGGTCTGCGAGGGAATCTTTTGCACCGGGGGAACCATGCCGGGGCCTGCGCCGCCGAATTCAGATTGCAAGTCTTCGCGGATGGTTGCAGAAATTCTGTCCTCTTCCAGCTGGGAGTCGCCGTAATGCACAATGTGAACCACGGTGCTGTCCATCGATGCCAACTGCAAATGCAAGAAGAACCTGTCGAACCAGGTGGGATCGTCGTTGGGCAAGTCAAAGCGGGTCATGCCTTCCCTAAAGAAGTCCTCGTAGAATTTCAGGGAATCTGAAAATTCCGCGAATTCCTTTTGCTGGGTGGCTGCAAGCATCTGCTTGAGAACTTCTTCAGGATCTTGCGCCTGAAGTTTCTCCATGGGAGTTGCTGTCGAATCCAGCTGGGCAATTTCAGTTTCAGCCTTTTCGAATATGTCGGTAAGACAGGGAAATCGCAGGGTCAAGCAGCCAATGTGAATTCCTTCTTCGGGATAGATAAAGGCGGTTAGGCCAAGAACCACAAAGAGACTGAGAATGCTGAGAAGAGTTTTTAGAGGAGACATGTAGTTAAGTATGAGTTATGAATTACGAGGTACGAGAAAATGAAAAATGAATTACGAAAAATGAGAAACCGGGCGGGCGGAAGTTTTTTGGCTGTCTCTCATAATTCATAACTCATGATTCATAATTGCGAAGCTACAGTGCTGCCTTAATGGCTTCTACGTTGGCCACGTGCATGGTGCCGTCACGCAAATCCTTGTATTCGAATTCGCCGGCCTGCGCCTTGTCGCCGTCTACATAGACTACAATCTTTGCGCCCTGGTAGTTTGCCTGGTCCAGCTGCTTTCCCATTTTCATGGAGGAGAGCGGGTGAGATACAGAAACAGACTTGCCATTGACAGAAGCGCCGCGGAAAATCTGGGCTGCTTCAAAGACCTTCTTCATGTCGCTTACGAAGCTTGCGATGTAGAAGTCAACGCTCTGCTTGGGGCTGGGGAGCAGGTTGTGTTCGCGGAGCAAGTCTGCTAGCACCACGTCGCCCATGCCAAAGCCAACGCCCGGAATGCGGTCGCCGCCAAGCTTTTCGGTGAGGCTGTCGTAACGTCCACCGCCTGCGATGGCACGCATGGATTTGCCCTTATCGAACACTTCGAACACGATGCCTGTGTAGTAGGCGAGGCCGCGAACGATGGAGAGGTCCAGGTTCACGCATTCGCCGTAACCTGCGGCTTCCAGAGTGGCAAACAGGTCCTTGATTTCGTCGAGAGCGGCGGTGGCGGCTTCGCTATGGACGGAGGCTGCCACTTCTTCAATGGACTTGCAGCTCATAAAGGCGTCAAGCTTTTGAACCTGATCTTCTGTGGGGCCGGCGTCGGCAAGAGCCTTGGCAAAGGCTTCCGGACCGATTTTCAGGCGGCGGTCGAGAGCAGGGTAGACCTGGGCGGGGTTCGGGGCGCCAATTTCGTCCAGGTAGGTGGCCAAAAGCTTACGGGAGCTTACGCCAATG
>JAZLKH010000004.1:0-20255 GCA_045597545.1 Fibrobacter sp. | reverse complement strand
GAGTTTAAACGCTGGACCGGCTACGGCGACCTGGTGATGGAAGGGGAATACAAGAAGGGCCTGCGCCACGGAAAATGGACCAGCTATTACGGCGGTCACTTCAACAAGAAAAAAGAAGCTGTACGTTACTACAAGGACGATCACGCCGTAGGTGACTGGGAAGGCTGGCACTTCAATGGCGAAAAGGCTTTTGAAGAACATTACAGCGACAACGGGGATTCAGTTGGCGTGTGGAAAAGGTGGTACGAAAACGGGAACCTGGCGGAAGAAAATAGCTGTTTTGGAAATTCAGGAAAGGACATTGAAACTATCGGGCCACAGAGTTTCTTCAAAAGATATCGTCCCGACGGGACCCTGGAAATGTTCTACACATGCAGGCACGGCAACAAAAACGGCATCAGCTATAGCTATTACTCCGACGGCAAGAAAGTGGAAATCTCCGAAACCTGGAAAGACGGCAGACTGAACGGGCCTCGTACTCTTTATTATGGCAATGGACAAGTTCAAAAACAGGAATATTGGAAACAAGGTATTCGAGATTCCCTTTGGATTTGGTTCGACGTAGACGGAAATCGAATTGCAAACAGTATAGTCCACAACGGCGATCGTTACTCACCCTATCGTGTAGATTACGGAATTTGCGGAAGCGAAATTTGCGCAGAATCCACATTTGTAAAGGTATCCACATTTGTAAAGGTATGGACAGAAAATTATGAATTACGCAACTTGAACGTACACCATGAATTCGTTCTGAACGGGACATTGTGGTTCGTAAAAGAAAACAAATCGCTGCGCTACGAAGAGATTTGGGATAAGGGAGTCTTACGGCAGAGTCGCAGTTTTTTTCCTGACACGACAAATAGCGGCGTGGAATACACGAAACTCGCCAATGAAGGTTTCTGGGAAGGAGGAAAGCGAAACGGCATCTGGCGCAACTGGTACAAGAACGGCGTGCTGAAGGATTCCCTCACCTACGTCAACGGCGAGCGCGTTGGCGAGCAATTCGGCTACGATTCCACCGGCAAACTCACCATCCACAAGACCGAGAACGGGAAGAACAGGCCCGTTATCATGCACATTCCAGGAGTCAATTAAAAAATACTCCGTACGCGCAGAACTTTTCATTATCAATCATCAATCATCCATTATCAATTTCTAAATTTTTTGCACTATGAGTGAAGCTATCAATAACGTAAAACAGGCCTTTGACGCAGAACTTGCGCAAACGGACCTCACCAATCAAGAAGCCGTCAATAACCTCCGCGTGAAGTACCTGGGCAAGAAGGGCCTGGTGACCGACCTGATGAAGCAGATGGGTACCCTTCCCCCGGAAGAAAAGCCGGCTTTTGGCAAGCTCGTCAACGAACTTAAGGTGGCCGTCTCCGAAGAAATCGAAAAGGCTATCGAAACAGCCAACCAGGCTGCGCTCCAGAAGAAGCTGGAAAGCGGCAACGTAGACATTTCGCTCCCTGGCGCAGGCATCGCCGCAGGATCCACCCATCCGCTGTACGACGTCCGCGAAGAAATCATCGACTTCTTCAGCCAGATGGGCTTTGAAGTGGACTTCGGTCGCGACATCGAAACCGACTGGTACAACTTCGAAGCATTGAACACTCCTCCCGACCACCCGTCCCGCGACATGCAGGACACCTTCTACGTGGACGACAAGGTGATGTTGCGTACCCACACCAGCGGCACCCAGATCCATTACATGGAAACCCACAAGCCGCCTTTCCGCATGATTGCTCCGGGCCACGTGTTCCGCGTCGACAACGATGCCACCCACGCTCCCATGTTCCAGCAGTGCGAAGGCCTCGTCGTGGATGAAAACATTTCCTTTGCAGACCTGAAGGGCGTTCTTCAGGTGTTCATGAACAAGCTCTTTGGCGAAGGCGTCAAGACCCGTTTCCGCCCCAGCTTCTTCCCCTTCACGGAACCTTCCGCTGAAATGGACGTAAGCTGCGTGTTCTGCGGTGGCTGCGGTTGCCGTCGGTGCAAGGGTACCGGCTGGATGGAAATCGGTGGCTGCGGCTCCGTGGACCCCAACGTGTTCAAGAACTGCGGCATTGTTTCCGAGAAGTACACCGGCTTTGCATTCGGCTTCGGTCTGGACCGTATCGCCATGCTCCGCCACGCCATCCCGGAAATCGGTCTGCTCACTGGCAATGACCAACGTTTCCTCGGCCAGTTCTAATTCAGACCGCAAATTTCTAAACGCGAGTTTAGAACCTACGGCAGAAATTTGCTTTCACTACAAAGCCTCGTTTGTACGAGGCTTTTTCGTTCACGGCTGACTGCAAATTACGAATTATGAGTTATGAATTATGAAAAAAGGGTCTCGGCGATGCCGAGACCTTTTCTTTTTAAGCTAGAGAATTGCAAAGTGCCGAGCGGAATTAGTCCACGCGACCCACATGCATCTTAGTTGCGGTGGAAGTCGTCTTCCACGCGGATGATGTCGTCTTCGCCGGTATATTCACCCACCTGGATTTCAACGATGACCAGCGGCAGGCGGCCTTCGTTCTGCAGGCGATGGACTTCGCCCACCGGAATGTAGGTGGATTCGTTAGGACGGACGTAGAATACCTTGTCGCCGACGGTAACAGTTGCAGTACCGCTTACGACCACCCAGTGTTCGGAGCGGTGCAGGTGCTTCTGCAGGCTAAGGCGCTTGCCCGGTTTCACCACGATACGCTTCATCTTGTAGCGTTCAGTGGATTCCAGCACGGAGTAGGTACCCCAGGGGCGGTTCACTGTCTGCGGCACGGTAGTCAAATCGGATCCACGCTTGTTCAGCTGTTCCACAACCTGTTTCACCTTCTGGCTGCTGCTGAGAGGTGCCACGAGAAGAGCATCCGGAGTGTCAACGATAAGCATCTTGTCCAAGTCGATGGTAGCGATTGCACGCTGAGATCCCATCACCAGGGAGTTCCTGGAACCAACGGCAATGTGACGGGGATTCACGTTGTTGCCGTTTTCGTCGTGGGGATATTCACCATAGAGGCTGTCGAAGGAACCTAGATCGCTCCAGCCGATGTCACTGGGAACAACCTTCACCTTGTCAGACTTTTCCATCACGGCATAGTCGATGGAATTGGCAGGGATAGCCTTCATGTCTTCCATGCCGATGCGGATGGGTTCGCCTGCTTCGATAGCGGTATTGCCGAGGGCGGCCTTGGCGGCAGCCAGCATATCCGGGGAGAACTTTTCCAGTTCGCTCAAGAAGGTCTTTGCCTTGAAGCAGAAAATGCCGCTGTTCCAGTAGAAGTTGCCAGCCAGCAAATACTTTTCGGCGGTAGCGAGATCCGGCTTTTCCACAAAGCGCTTTACATTCTCGCCATCGGCTTCGATGTAGCCGTAGCCTGTTTCCGGGCTCGTGGGAGTAATGCCGAAGGTCACCAGGTTGCCTTCCTTGGCCAGTTCCTGGGCTCGCAGAAGAACCTGCTTATAGGCTTCCTTCTTACGAATCACATGATCGGAAGGGGAAACCAGGACGATTTCCTCGGGGTCAAGAGTCAAACAGGCCAGGGCGATTGCCGGTGCCGTATTGCGGCCCACCGGTTCCAAAAGGAACTTGCTGCCACTCATGCCCTCGGCTTCCAGCTGATCCTTAGCCAGGAAGAACTGGTCGGCGTTGCTTACGATGAACTGGCTTTCGCAAACTGCAGAATTGGTCACCACAGTCTTACGGAAAAGGGACTGTCCGTCGAAGAGGGGGGCGAACTGCTTAGGCATAAGCACACGGCTTACTGGCCAAAGACGAGTTCCGCTACCACCACAAAGAATCAAGTTAATCATAGCGACTCCTTAGTTGCTCCACTTGTTGCGGCTAATGTCCTGGGCAGTCTTAGTAGTCAAGAGACCGTAGTAGACCGTCTGGACTGTGGGGAAGATCAAGCTGATAAGGCGGTTCCAGGTAGCGATGCCAGAAGCATCAACATAGACGATGTCATGAGGATTCAGGTTGAATCGATCAGCCATGGCCAGGGCCATTGCATTCTTCGCATCCAGGTGGAATACGTCTATCTGCTTTTCGGAAGTATTGCGGATGACATAAATGGAATGGGAGGAGGCGTTCAAAGACTGCAGGCCACCGGCTGTTGCCAAGGCTTCGACCAGTGAAAGGTTACCCTGGTTGATATTTACAATACCGACCTTCTGCACTTCACCCATCACGTACACGCGGTTCTCCTTCTGGGTCTCGGCGAGGATCGGAACGAACAGCTGATCGTTGGGCTGCAACAGAATCTTGTCCAGCGGCAGATTTGACTTAAAGGCATCCAGGTAGTTGATGCTGTAAACCTTATCGCCACGACGAAGCTGCATGCCAGCCGGGTCAGCCTCTTCGTCGAAGCCGCCCACACCTGCAATCGCGGTGGGGATCGTCATGGGAGTTTCATCAAAAGCCACATAGCCCGGCTTATTCACCGCACCGGCGACAAAGGCCTTGCGACTGTTATAACCGGTAACACGAACGTCCACCTGGGGGTCATTCAAAATCTTGTCGGAAAGACGCTTGGTAATTTCGGCACGAAGTTCCTGGGCAGTAAGACCTGCCGCCTGAATTTCTCCAGCATAAGGGTAGAACAGCTTGCCTTCGGTGGTCACCTTCTGACCGGCCGGCTGATACTGACCCATAGGAGAAGTGAGCTCGGGATGTTCCCAGACCACGACCTGAACCATGTCCAGAGGGCCGATTCGGTATTCAAGAGAAGGGATGGAATCCACAACCAGATCCTTCAAGTCCCCCAGGTCACCGGCTTCACCGGAAACGGCGCTACTTGTAAATTCACCATTGTCGATGGAGTGGATTCTCACAGCCATTCCATTGTATTCCGCGGAATCGGAGGGAACGGACATTCTCATCTGGGGAGAAGCAAAGCAGCCGCTCAGCACCAGGGCAGCCATTCCAGACAATGCAACACTCAACTTTCGCATAACAACCTCTTTACACCTTTCCTTCACTTTGTTTAATTTTTTCGACCCAGTACGGGGTCAGCTTAGAAATAAAGTTCCATGCCAGAACGAACGCACTTTCGGGACGACGGTAGGGGTCCGGTACATCCACCTTCTGCGGTTCACCGTATCGAAAAACTTTTCCTTCTAAGGCGGGATACTTGTGCAAGATTTCCTGCTTATGGCCATTTTCCATAACCAGGACCAGGTCGGCCCATTTCAAAAGGTCCAAGTTAATCTGGCGAGCACGATGCGCACTCATGTCAACACCGTGTTCCAAGGCCACCTTTTGGCTAATTTCATGGGCAGGATGGTCCACCAGGGCGCCAAGTCCAGCGCTCATCACGTTGAAATCGGGGCCAAGTTCCTTCTTTAACACATATTCGCCTGTAGGACTACGGCAAATATTACCTGTACAAACTACGAGTATATTTTTCATTATCAAAAATTTAAAAAAAGATTACAATTCAAACGCAAAGCCCAGGTCCTTAAGCATAGGATTCTTGGTATCCTTTTCGCTAAGGAGCGGTTCAAAGCCGTTTCCCAATTTTTCAACAGGCCACTCGATGCCGATTGCCGGGTCGTTCCAGAAAAGGCCGCCTTCATCCTTGGGATCGTACAGACGAGTACACTTGTACACAAAGGTTGCGGTCTCACTGAGCACAACGAAGCCATGGGCAAAACCCTCGGGAATGTAGAACTGCTTCTTGTTTTCTGCGCTCAAGACTACACCTTCCCACTTTCCGAACGTGGAGCTTCCCTTGCGCAGATCTACAGCAACGTCAAAGACTTCACCTTCGATGACGCGAACCAGCTTACCCTGGGGATTCTTCTTCTGAAAGTGCAGACCGCGAAGCACTCCCTTCTTGCTGCGGGATTCATTATCCTGCACAAAGGTCATGTTCAAGCCGGCGGCATTGAATTCGCCAGCGTTGTAGGTTTCCATGAAGTAACCTCGATGGTCGCCGTAAACGGTCGGCTCGATGATGGTCACACCCTCGATGGAGGTCTTGATAAAATTAAACTTTCCCATTTTTGTTCCTAATACCTAATCTTTCCTTCGGCGACCTTGCGCAGGTGCTGGCCATAGGGGGACTTGCCGTACTTGGCGGCGCTTTCCAAAAGCTTTTCCTTGCTGATCCAGCCGTTGATGAAGGCAATCTCCTCCACTGCAGAAATCTGGATGCCCTGGCGATTCTCCACCATCTTCACGAAATCACCCGCCTCGATGAGGCTATCCATGGTGCCAGTATCCAGCCAGGCAAAACCGCGGCCCAGCAGCTTCACGTCCAGCTCACCCATGTCGAGATAGGTCTTGTTCAGGTCGGTAATTTCAAGTTCACCGCGGGCGCTCGGTTTCTGTGATTTCGCAAAACCAGACACACGGTTATCGTAAAAATAGAGACCGGTAATGGCATAGTTGCTCTTGGGTTCCTTCGGCTTTTCTTCAACAGAAATAACCTTGCCGGCATCGTCGAATTCAACAACGCCGAAACGCTCCGGATCTTCCACATAGTAGCCGAACACGGAGGCGCGTCCGTTTTCCTCGGCGTTCTTCACCGCAGCCTTGAGCAGCGGGCTGAAGCCGTTACCGTAGAAGATGTTGTCGCCAAGGACCATGGCGCAGCAGTCGTTACCGATAAACTCTTCGCCAAGGATGAAGGCCTGCGCCAATCCATCGGGGCTGGGCTGTACCTTGTAACTCAGGTTGAGGCCCATGGCAGAGCCGTCTCCCAGCAGACGCTCAAAATTGGGCAAGTCCGTAGGAGTGGAGATAATAAGAATGTCGCGGATGCCAGCCAGCATCAAAGTGCTCAGCGGGTAGTAAATCATGGGCTTGTCGTAAACAGGCAAGAGCTGCTTAGACGTCACCATGGTCAACGGGTAAAGACGGGTTCCGGATCCACCGGCGAGAATGATACCTTTCATTAGTACTTTCCGTACTTGTAACCGTACCCTTCGGTGCGGCTATGTTCATACTTGTTAATGACGATGGAGGCGTGAGCTACACCATTGCCCTTCAAGATTTGAGACATACCATCCTGGATGGCTTCAATAGAATGCTTGTTGTATTCAATGACCATCACAATCTGGCCCGCAACGCGGCAAGCCAAGGCGGCATCCGTTACAAGCATGATCGGCGGGGTATCCACGATAATCAGGTCATATTCCGTCTTGAATTTTTCAATCAGTTCCAGATAGCGCTTAGAGCCCAGGAGTTCCGCGGGATTTGCAGGGACATTGCCGCAGGGGATCACAAAAAGATTTTCCACTTCGGTAGTGGCAATCACCTTTTCGGGTTCAACTTCCTTTAGCAGAATCTGGGAGAAACCATCACCGCGCTTAATGCCAAATTCCTTGTGCAAACGGCCCTTGCGAAGGTCGGCATCAATAAGGAGAACCTTCTTTCCAAGACCGGCAAACAAGGCTGCCAGGTTCACAGAGATAAAGCTCTTACCCACACCAGGAATCAAGCCGCTAACGCCAATAATCGACGCACCTTCATCCATCATGGAGAATTCAAGAGAGGAACGGAGGGCTCTCAGAGATTCCACAGCCACATCGTCGGGTTCCACCACAGCAAGAGGTCTAGTCCCCTTGGTTCCCTGGGGATTGCCCTTGGGCACCTTGGCATAAACCGTAAAGCCAGTTTCCTTTTCAATGAAGCTAGCACTCTTAACGCCACTGCTAAACTTGGACTTCAAAAGGACGATGAGGGAACCAAGCATAAAGCCCAGGAACAGGGCTAGGCAGAGGATCACCTTTTTCTTGGGTTTCACCGGTTTGGTGACCTCTTCGGCAAAGTCAACAATTCGTACGGTACCCACTTCACCGGCAGACACCAGGCGCAGCTGCTGGATGTTGTTCAGCATGGCTGTGTAGACGGACTTGCTCAACTCCACCTCGTTCTGAAGGGTAAGCACTTCCTGCTGGGTGGCGGGGAGTTTCTTGACCTGGCTGGAAGTTCCTGCCAATTCACGCTTAAGGGCAGCTTCCTGTTCTTCCAAGGTCTTTACCGTGGGGTGCTCTCCGTGGAACAAGCGGATGGCCTCTTGCTTACGCTGCTGCAAGGCGAGGATATCCTGCTGCAACTTCATGCGACGCTGAAGAACCAGCTGGGTTTCGGCGTTGATGTCCACGGAGCCAACCTTGTTGCGGTAGGCGTTCAAGTTCATCAGGGAGGAATCCATTTGAGCCTTTACATCGGGCAACTGCTTTTCCAGGAATTCCAAGGTCTTCTGGGCTTCGGCATTTCGTTCTTCCACGTTCTGGCGCAGGTAGGACGAAGCCACCTCGTTAAGAATTTCAACGGCACGGTCCGCATAGATGTCCTGGTAGGAGAATTCCAAGATGCCGGTCTTCTTGCCCTTTTCCTTAACGTCGAACGCCTTGCGGAAGGCATCAATGGCATCCAGTCTCAGCTTCTTGGTCACAACGAACTTCTGGCCAGCAACAGCATCGACCCTAAAAATGCCGAATGTCACGGAATCTCCCGCATAGGGGAACTTATACGTTTGCCCAGAATTACCAGACAGAACAACCTGCTCCTTGTGGTCGATCAAGTCGAAACCGCCGACGCTGTCCTTCATCAAGACAAACCATTCCTTCTTCTCGTATTCATCCTTGGGAATGCTGTCCCAGGGAACTTCGAACTGAGAAAGTTCAAGGCGGCCTTCCTTATGGAGAAGTCGGTCCATGAAGTTGACAGGCTCCGCATTGTACATGAGGTGCATCTTTTCCACAGCGGAACCCATGACCTGACGACTTTTGATGAGTTCAATTTCCGTTTCCGCCGGGCTGGTAGAGGCAAATAGGGAACCTAAGCCGCCCATCATCCCCATGGAGCTTTTGCTGTTCTTTGACTCAATCTGCAAAAGGGCATCCACCTGGTAAACCGGGCGAATCCACATGGTCACAAAGACACCCACCGCGCCTGCCAAAACCAGGCAAGGCACCATGATGTACCAATTTTTTACTAGATCCTTGAATAGTTGAACGAGATCTGTTTCTTCGGTCTTTTTAGAAGCCATAAATTCCTTCACATCCAAAACGAGGATTACTCTACAGAAGAAAAAATTAGAAAAACAAAAAAAACGCAAAAGAATTATCTTTGGTTTTATGAGCGAAAACACCCCTACATTCCTTAAAGATTTCTTACCTGCCAACCGCAACGACCAGGATGTATCTTCCGAGGCGCTGCTGGAGTCATTTTTAACATGGGCGGAATCCAAGGGAACGTCGCTTTACCCCGCCCAGGAAGAAGCCATCCTGGAACTTCTGGACGGCAAGAACGTGATTTTGAATACGCCCACAGGCTCTGGGAAATCCCTAGTGGCCCTGGCGCTCCACTTCGACAGCCTTGCACACGGTCGCCGTAGCGTTTACACCTGCCCCATCAAGGCATTGGTCAACGAAAAGTGGATGGCACTGTGCAAGGAATTCGGTCCGGAGAACGTAGGGCTTTCCACAGGCGACGCCACCGTCAACCGGGACGCTCCCATCATCTGCTGCACCGCGGAAATCCTAGCCAACATGGCCCTTTGCGAAGGGGAACTTACGACAATTTCTGACGTGGTCATGGACGAGTTCCACTACTACTCCGACAAGGAACGCGGCGTGGCCTGGCAGGTGCCGCTCCTCACCATGCCCAACACCCGTTTTCTGCTCATGAGCGCAACGGTGGGCGCTACGGAATTCTTCGAAAGGGAAATGACAAAGCACACAGGCAGGGAGTCCGTAACGGTGCGTTCCACTCAGAGACCTGTACCTTTGGACTTCACCTACTCCGAAACAGAGTTGAGCAATACCGTTCAGAAATTGGTCAACGAGGGCAAGGCGCCCGTTTACGTGGTCCACTTTACCCAGGCCGCAGCCGCCACCAACGCCCAGAACTTCATGAGCCTGGACGTAACCACCAAGGAAGAAAAGGCGGCCATCAACGAGGCCATCAAGGAAATGCGTTTCAGCAGTCCCTACGGCCCCGAAGTCAAGCGATGGCTTAAGCAGGGTATCGGCATTCACCACGCGGGACTTTTGCCCAAGTACCGCATTCTCTGCGAAAAGCTGGCCCAAAAGGGCCTGCTGAAAGTCATCTGCGGAACGGACACCCTGGGCGTAGGCGTCAACGTACCCATTCGCACGGTGCTGTTCACCCAGCTTTGCAAATACAGCGGCGACAAGACCGCCATCTTGACCGCTCGCGACTTCCATCAGATTGCAGGGCGCGCAGGCCGCAAGGGCTTTGACGATGTGGGCTTTGTCGTAGCCCAGGCGCCAGAGCATGTCATCGAGAACCTTAAGCTAGAAGCAAAGACCAAACAGACCGGCAAGAAATTCCAAAAGAAGAAACCGCCTGAACACGGCTACGTCCCCTTCGACAAGGGCACCTACGAGCGTTTAATCCAGGCCTCCCCGGAGCCACTCACCTCCAGTTTCCAGGTGAGCCACGGCATGCTCCTGAACATTCTGAGCCGCCCTACCGACGGCTGCCGCGCCATGCGCAACCTCATCAAGGACTGCCACGAGAGCGCCGCCAGCAAGAAAAAGCTGAGCCATCGCGCCTTCCAGCTTTTCCGCGGTCTCGTCGAGGGCAAGATTATCGAATTCGCCCCGCAGGTCGCTCCGGGCTACAGCAAGGTCCGCGTCAACATGGATCTGCAGGACGACTTCTCCATGAATCAGCCCCTGTCGCTGTACCTGCTGGATACGCTTCCGAAACTGGACAAGGAAAGCCCCGAATACGCCTTGGATGTAATCACCTTGTGCGAAAGCATCGTGGAGAATCCCGACGCCATCCTGCGAATCCAGCAGAACAAGGCGCGAAACGCCCGCATGGACGAGTTGAAGGCCCAGGGAATGGAATTCAACCAGCGCGTAGAGGAGGTGGAGAAGGTGGAATACCCCAAGCCCCTCCGCGACTTTATCTACGACACCTACAACAGCTTCGCGGAAACCCACCCCTGGGTGGATGTGAATGTGGAGCCCAAGTCCATCGCCCGCGAAATGTTCGAGAACTTCAGCACCTTTAGCGGCTACATCAAGCAGTACAACCTGCAGCGCATGGAAGCGATTTTGCTGCGCCATTTGAACGGCGTTTACAAGGTGCTGGCCCAGACCGTTCCCGACAGCTACAAGAACGAGGAACTCCGCGACATGGAGGAGTACCTGGGCGACATGATCCGCCGCACCGACTCAAGCCTCTTGGAGGAATGGGAAAAGATGGCCCACCCCGAGGACTTTCAGAAGCGCATGGAAGCGGCAGGCGCCACCGAGATGGAAACCGCCTTTGGCGCAGACAAGGTGGCGGCCGACATCACCTACGACAAGAAGCGCTTCTTGAACATGGTTCGCCAGCGCATTTTCCAGCTGATGTCCGCCTTGCAGAAGAATGCCTTTGGCGATGTGCTGGACCTGCTAGCAGACGACCTGGCCGAGGGCCAGATGCTGGTAGACGGCGAGGGAAAGCCCTGGACGGAACCGCGTCTGCTGGAAATCATGGCCGCCTACACCGCTGAGCATCACAAGCTCCGCCTGGACGTGGAAGGCCGCTCCATGCGGCACAGCATCGTCACCTACGAGGGTAACATCATGCACATCCAGCAGATGCTACAGGACGAAGAGGACTTCAACGACTGGAGCATCGATTTCGACATCGACCTCAACGAATGCCGCGAAGCCGGCATGCCGCTGCTGACCCTGTCGAGAATCGGCGAAGTTTAACAGAAAAAAACGTAGGCGCCAAACCTAGCGATTCTTGATGCAGCGGATGGCGAAGGCGTCGGATTTGTAAGTGTAGTCCGCACCGATGCGACCACCGCGATGGCACAGGCTTCGATACTTCGCATATTCCAGGCCCGTTTCCGTAGAGGTCCAGAAATAGGCGTGCTTGTTCAGGTCATGAAAGTGCCCCATGCTGTAGCGACCGCCCGAAGGCAGTCCGGCAAAGCCTACGCTATCCTGGCCGTTCACGGAACCAAAGCCGAACTCCCAGCCTTCCGTTGACTTCAGCATTGTTCCGGGCTGGTCCACCTGGAGACTTCGCAGGTATTCGCATAGCTCATGCCATTCATCTTCCGAGGGAATGTGCCAGCCTTCCGGAGCAAGGCCCTGGTAAGAACCCGTGGCAATCCTTGCGCGATTTTCATCGTCCAGATCGGCCTCGTTGAAGCGGGCGTTTAGATTCATGGCGGCGGCCCAGGTGTAAAGGCGACCGTAGCGCCCCACATTAGCGGCCACCTCGCCGTAGGTAAAGCTCCCCTTGTCGTCATCGGCGTTGCCGCCCACGCTTACGTAGCGGAGGTTCTCGGCCATCCAGGTCTGATTTCCGATGCGGACGGTGCTGTAGATTTCGCCGTCGCGTTCGTCCACCAGGGAGCCGTACTTAAACTTGATGCCGTTTTCCATCAGATACAAGCTGTGCATTTCATCTTTTACAGTTTTTGTATCACTCAGGTGGAGCGGACCCATGTTTTTCGCCTCGTTTTTACATTTTTTGAAAATTTTTCATTTTCTTGTTGAATTTTCCGTCGAGATTAAGCAATTTCTGTGCCAAGGTCCTTATGGCGAGCGTTTACGACGCATTTTTACCAAAGAGCTCCCATACGCGAAGGTTCGACTTGGCGTGCCCCATGGCATTTTCTAACTTTTGGCGGCAAACCATTTAATTTTGAGGTCATCGCCTTATGACTGCAGAAGAACTCTATAACCGCTTTAAGTCCATTCAGCCCGGCACCGTGCTTTGCAACTATTCCATGGAAAAGTGCGAGCAGATGCTCCCCCTCATCAACGAAATCAACGAGTTGAAGAAGGAGCGCGATGCCGTGATTCTCGCCCACAGCTACGTCGCCCCCGAAATCGTGGTTGGCGTCGCAGACTACGACGGCGACAGCTTCAAGCTGAGCCAGGACGCCACCAAGGTTAGCGCCAAGAACATCGTGTTCTCTGCAGTGCGTTTCATGGGCGAAACCGCCAAGATCCTGAACCCCGAAAAGAACGTTTACATTCCGGGTCCGCTGACTGGCTGCAGCCTTGCTGATTCCATTACCGGCGACCAGGTGAAGGCTCTTCGCGAAAAGTACCCCGACCACGCTTTTGTCTGCTACATCAACACCACCGCCGACGTGAAGGCAGCCTGCGACGTCTGCGTTACCAGCGGCAACGTGATGAAGATTGTAGAAAGCCTGCCCAACGACAAGATCGTCTTTGTTCCCGACCAGCTTATGGGCCAGAACATCATCGACGAGATGAAGCGTCGCGGCGTGAACAAGGAAATCGTCCTTCACGACGGTTGTTGCTACGTTCACGAGACCTACGATTCCGAACTCATCAGCTTCTTCCGCAGCCAGAATCCGAACCTGAAGGTGGTTAGTCATCCGGAATGCCACCCGGGCGTGGCCCTGCTCAGCGATTACGTGGGCAGCACCGGCCAGATGGTGAGCTACATCAAGGAACAACCGGAAAACACCAAGTTCCTGCTCCTGACCGAATGCGGCCTCAATGCCCGCATGCAGTACGAATTCCCCAACAAGGAATTCATCGGCAGTTGCAGCATGTGCAAGTACATGAAGAGCAACTCCCTGGAAAACATCCTGGAAACATTGCGTCACCCCGAAAAGGCTCAGCACATCGAACTGGACGAAGCCACCCGCGTCGCCGCCAAGAAGTGCATCGACGCCATGTTCTACTACGCAGCTAAGTAGGAAGTAGACAGTAGGAAGTTGGTAGTTGGCTGATGGCAGAGGTCGCATGAAAAAAATTCTTTTTGTTTTGATTACCGTAATTGGACTGTGCTTCAGCCAGGCCTTTGCCGAGAATTACTGGCCCAAGTCCTACTTCGCCGAAGCGGGCTTTGGGCTTGTTGTCACCAAGGGTGACCTAAACGAGAACAACATCACTGCCAAGGATTCTTCGGGCAACAAGGTAACCATCCACCCCCCCGCAATGTCCATTCTTGGAACACCGGATTTTACCCTGGGAGCAAACATCCGATCATTCTCGCTGGCATTGAATTTCCAGTACTGGACTGCAAGTCAAATCCTCGCGGGATTCCCTACCGAGGACCACGAAGAGGATTCTCGCATTTGGCGACTGGGATTTGAATTCACCTACAACTTGTTCTGGCCGGATTTCTTCCAGATCGGTTTGGGCGGAGGACTTTCCTTCACCAATATCAAGACCAAGAACTCAGCTTTCTTTGAAGACAAGTCCGCCACCTCGGAACTGTACGGTTCCGCAGTCGCCTTCGTTGCCAACATCCATTACTACATCACAGACCACATCGCCATGGTTCCGGCCATCAAGATTTACGAAACCTGGTTCAGGAACGTGTATACGGAGCAGACGGAAACCTGCGACCTGGACCCCTATCTGTGGCAGACATTCATCCTCGCGTCGGTTTCTTTACAGTACCAGTTCTAAAACATGAAGACATTTGATAAAATCATTTCAGCCCTTTTGGTGGGTTCGGCAATTACGGCAAATGCTATGGACGAAAACGGATGGGCATCCATCTACGAATCCCTGGCTGCATTCGACAAGAACATTCCTGTATATGGAAACCGCTCCGGATACGTCAAGCCGATTATCAACAACCTCGGCAACGTCCTCAACAGCAACTGGTACGTAAGCGCCAGTGTGCCGCAAAGCCCAGCCTTTGAAGCGGGCCTGCCCTTCTCCCTGATTCCCATCGGCGATGACGACAAGAACTTCAAGGAAACCTGGATGGGACTGCCGATGGAAAACCCCACCATCTTCGGCGACCATCACGACATGACGCAGCCCTACGATGGACGCGTCTACGGTAACGAAACCTTGAACGGCCTCGGCGTATTCACTTACCCCTACCTGCAGCTGGGCGGCAGCATGTTCCATGCCCGCGCAGTCGTCCGCATGATGTGGCTCCCCGCCATCAGCGAACTTCAGGGATTCAGCCTCTTCGGTTTCGGCCTCCAGTACAGTTTCGGTCACCTGTTCCAGTATATGCTGCCCCCTGCAGCCCAGGGTCTCGACGTAAGCCTTGTCTTCGGCTACAACTCCAGCAGCATCGGCTACCAGCCCGAAGATTACAAGGGCCAGCTGGACCTGGACATTTCCGCAACGACCTTCGACCTCGTCATCGGCTACAAACCCTTCAACTTCATCGAAGTCATGATGACGCTCGGCTACCAGAGTGCCTCCATGGAATCCTCAGGCAACCTTTACCAGTCCGCAGGCAAGGACGCCTTTGGGCAAGACATCAAGACAAACGAGATTCACCCCAATCTCTCAGTCGACGGCAACTGCGGATTTAAATTCGGCCTTGCCGTTGCGTTCCAGCTGGGCAGTTCCTACCACCCTGTCGTAGGCTTTGATTACGCTGGCAAGTCCAGTTACACCACCAACGTCCTCTACTTCAAGCAGCAATTCGGCACCGACAAGACTCCCGACGAAATCGCCAAGGAAAAGGGCTACGTTCGCGGAGCCAAGTCAAACGAACAGGACGAAGCCGCAAAAGCAGCAGCAGAGCAAAAGGCAAAAGAGGATTCTCTCCGCAACGAAGCTGACGAAAGCTACGACGAACTCGACTAACAAACATAAAGAAGGCACAAGATGATTACGTTCCTTATTGGCGTCGCCATCCTCATCGGAGGCTACTTCACTTACGGAAAATTCGTTGAAAAGGTTTTCGGTCCCGACGACCGCAAGCCGCCTGCACTTGAAAACCCCGATGGCGTAGACCGCATGGTGCTTCCCCATTGGAAGAACGCCCTGATTCAGCTTCTGAACATCGCTGGCATCGGCCCAGTGATTGGCGTGATTCTTGGAATCAAGTTCGGCGCCATCGTATTCATCTTGCTGCCCCTGGGCAACGTTTTGGGCGGCGCCGTCCACGATTACTTCAGCGGCATGGTGAGCATGCGCAACAACGGTTACAATGTGCCAGCCCTTTCTCGCAAGTTTTTGGGCAAGGGTCCTTCCAAGGTGGTGATGACCTTGATTTCCCTGGCGCTGATCTTGGTGGGCGCTGTTTTCACAAACACTCCGGCACAGCTGATAAACACTCCCATTCTTGTGGGAGATGCTGTGAGCCCCACCCTATTCTGGATCGCCGTTGGCGCCATCTTCGTTTACTACTTCCTGAGCACCTTCTTCCCCATCGATAAGATCATCGGCCGCATCTACCCGGTGTTTGGCGGCCTGCTGATTCTTGCGTCCATCGCCATCTTCATCGGCATCATCCCAAACATCGGCGTTCTCTCCGAAATCTCCTTCTCCGATTTCGCCAGCAACTTCACACAGCATCCGGCAAAGCTGCCCATTATTCCTATGCTGTTCGTGACTATCGCCTGCGGCATCATCAGCGGATTCCACAGCACTCAGAGCCCTCTGGTGGCGCGCACCGAAAAGAGCGAGCATCTGGGTCGCCAGACTTTTTACGGCATGATGATCGTTGAAGGCCTTATCGGCATGATCTGGGCTGCAGGCGGCATGTTCATTTACCACCAGATGCCCGAGCTCATCACAGGTGCCAGCGGCGTCAAGGTTTTGAGCACCCTGGTTTCTACGGTAATCCCCTTTGCACCCATTTCTGTGCTGGTTGTAATCGGCGTCATCGTTCTGGCCATTACCAGTGGCGACACCAGCCTTCGCAGCCTGCGCCTCACCATTGCAGAACTCTTGGACATCGACCAGAAATCCGTAAAGAACCGTTTGCTGCTCACAGTGCCCATGTTTGCCATTTGCGCCGCAATCATCTTCTGGAGCAACCTGGATAAGGAAGGCTTCAACATCCTGTGGAATTACTTCAGCTGGAGTAACCAGCTCATGGCCGTATGCAGCCTCTGCGTTACCACTGTTTATCTGCGTAGTAAAAAGAAGAACTTCTGGATTGGACTTTGCCCCTGCCTGTTCATGAGCTTCATCTGCTTCGATTACATTCTCTGGGTGAGCCCCACCAACCTCAAGGGCGCACCGCTGGGCTTTGGATTGAACTACAACACCGCCATCGCCTTAGCCGTAATTCTCGCAGGACTTTTGGGCGTATGGCTCGTGAAGCGCGGCAAGAAGCTCACCACAATGGAAGGTTTCGACCCGGACAAGTGGGACGAATCCAAGGACAAGAAGAACAATTACCAGCCTAAGTAGCGGAGAGGGTAAAGGATAAAGCGTAAAGAATCATTTAGCCTAAAGCGGAAAGGTTAAAGCTTAAAGGAAAATCATTATTCTTTAACCTTTAACCTTTATCCTATAAACTATGCATATTCAGGGGACCGTCAAATCCGTGACTTTTCATAGCCCGCAGAATGGCTTTACCGTTTTGCGCGTTACCGAAGCCGATTCCAAAAAGGTGGTGGTCGTCACCGGAACCTTCCCCGCCATCGCCGTAGGCGAAAACCTGAAGATGGAAGGGGACTGGGGGCGCCATCCGAAATTCGGGCCGCAGTTTCAGTGCAAGAGCTTTGAAATTCAGGATGTCGCTGCCAGCGATTCCACCGACATGGTGTCGTACCTGAGCAGCGGACTTTTCCCCGGCATCGGCCCGAAGACCGCCCAGGCCATCGTCGACGAATTCGGCGAAGACACCGCAAACGTACTGGACAACGATTTCGCCCGTTTTGCGATGGCTAAAATCAGGGGCATTTCCGATAAGAAAAAACCCGAATTTTTGGCCCGTTGGCAGGAGAATCGCCACAGCCGCGAAACGCTGCTATTCCTGTACGCACACGACATTAACGGCAGCATCGCGAAAAAGCTCTGGATGAAGTTTGGCCAGGGCACCATCGAAAAAATCCAGGAGAATCCCTATATGCTTTGCGAAGAGGTGTGGGGCATTGGATTTTTGAAGGCCGATGAAATCGCCATGAAGGTGGGCATTCCAAAAGACAGCCCCATGCGACTTCAGGAGGCGCTGCTTTACACGTTGCAAGAAGCCTCCATGAACGATGGCCACGTTTACCTGCCCAAGGACGTTCTGATTTCGCGAACTTTGCGAAACCTGCGCCTGGAAATGGAGGACGAAGATTCCGTCAACTTGCTGCTGGAACGCTTCGAAAAAATCTGCGTCTCGGAACGCATCAAATGTAACGGTGACGATTGCTTTTACCCGCCGCTGTACAACGCGGAGCAACGCATCGCAGACAACATCTCCCGCCGATTCCTGATGAACAACCTCCCCATAGAGGGTTTCGACAAGGCCCTCGTCGACTGGGAAAGGGAACATCACTTCGCCTTCGACCCCATTCAGCGCGAAGCCATCGGCCACGCCTTAAGCCACAAGATTTTCATCATCACAGGCGGCCCCGGAACCGGTAAGACGACCATCTTGAAAGGCATCATTCACCTGGCTCAGAAAATGGACGAAACCATTTGCCTGGCGGCCCCCACGGGCCGGGCCGCAAAGCGCATGAGCGAAGTCTGCGGCATCAAGGCAAGCACAATCCACCGCCTCCTGGAAATGGACCCCCTTACGGGAAAATTCAAGAAGAACTGCGACAACAAAATTCAGTGCAAGTTGCTGATTATAGATGAATTCAGCATGGTGGATACGTGGCTCGCGGCTTCGCTTTTTGACGCCGTGAATTTTCAGACACGCGTCGTTATCGTTGGCGATTCCGATCAGCTGCCAAGTGTCGGCCCAGGTAACGTGCTGAACGACCTGTTACGTTGTCCAAACATTCCCAGTGTCCGTTTGCAGCACATCTTTAGACAAGCCGGCGACAACGACATCGCCGACAAGGCTTCAAAAATCAACAAGGGAATTGTGCCGTCGCCACCCGAAGGTCCCAACTTCCACTTTATCGCCTACGAGACGCCCGAAGAGGCCAAGGCGCAATTACAGCAGCTCATTGCTACCGGCGTAAAGTCCAAGCTAGACATCAACCTCAAAGAAGAGATGCAGATCCTCTGCCCCATGCGCAAGGGACCGCTAGGAATCTTTGAGTTGAACGTCTTTTTACAGAATCTGCTGAACCCCACCGCCCCCCGCGTAAAAATCTGCGGGACCGAATGGAGCGTAGGCGACCGCGTGATGCAAATGAAGAACAACTACGAAAAGAACGTGTTCAACGGCGACGTGGGCATCATCTGGAAAATCGGCAAGGACAAGAAAATCACAGTCTTCTTCGACGATAAGAACGTAGATTACGAGGACGACGAAATTGAAGAACTCTCTCTCGCCTACGCCAGCACCATTCACAAGAGCCAAGGTAGCGAATACCCCGCCGTCATCGTGATACTTGACAGCAGCCACTACGTAATGCTGCAGCGCAACCTCATCTACACGGCCATCACCCGTGCCAAGGGCCACGTGTGGATTCTGAGCGCACCCGGTGCCTTCTACCAAGCAGTACGTAACGTCCGCAGCAACAAGCGATACACACGGCTTACCGAAAGGCTCTCCTAAAATTCAACACTTTATCCCATGATTGAAAAAGACCGCAGCAATCTTGAGATGAGTTTTCCCGTAGAAACTCCGCGGAAAAAATTGACCTGTACAAAATCGGCAACGGAACCTACACAACCCAAAACGGCATAAACCTCGCGCCCTGCCCCTGGTGCAAGAAAGTAGGCCTTGTCATGGCGGCAGTCAACATCGCCGTTTTTTCCATCTTTCTTACTCTGCTTCTAAGGTTCTTGAAAGTCTTCTAGGATTGTTTATACAAAACAGGTCCTTCGCATTCAATATGCAAAAAAAGACCCGCGACGAGCATCGCGAGCCTTTTATATTTCAGAGATTTCCTCGAGCCAGGGGCTCCAAATCTGGAACCTCGTGCCACATAGTGGCGACCTCATACCTCAAAGGCCAAGGGCTGCCCTCAAAGCGCAGCGACCTGATTACAGGTCAACGACCCGTGAGCAACAAACGCCTCGTATTAACGAGGCGTGGTTGCGAGAGTGAGGCTCAGTCGTAGGTTCTTCGCCTGCGCTTAGAGCCGAACGGTTATTATAGGTCAACCACTTCAGTCCAGCCGAACGGGTCTTCAGCTTCACCGAACTGGATTGCGGTGTACTTGGTGAAGAGTTCGGTACAGACAGGACCCGGGTTCACGCCGTCGCCGTAGGTGAATTCCTTGCCGGCAACAGGGTCCACGATCTTTTTGATCGGGGTGATCACTGCTGCGGTACCGCATTCTGCAGTTTCAGAGAATTCAGCCAGTTCTTCGAAAGCCACCGGGCGCTTTTCAACAGTGTAGCCCAGGTATTCGGCCAGCTGCTGCAAGCTCTTGTTGGTGATAGACGGCAGAATGGATTCGGACTTCGGGGTAATGTAGGACTTGCCCTTGATACCGAAGAAGTTTGCCGGACCGCATTCGTCGATGTAC
>JAZLKH010000003.1:0-4831 GCA_045597545.1 Fibrobacter sp. | reverse complement strand
TGTGGCTCTGGCCAACCAGAAGCTCTACGTGAACCGCAAGGAAGGCTTCGTCGGCACCGGCATGAAGAAGGAAGAATACCTCTTCGACGTGTCCGAATACGACGACCTTATCGTATTCAAGGCCGATGGCAGCTTTAAGGTGGTGAAAGTCAGCGACAAGGACTTCGTCGGTAAAGACATTATCCTGGTTGAAAAGTTCAAGAAGGACGACGACCGCCATATCTATAATGTCATCCACCAGGATGGCAAGGAAGGCGCCGCCTACATCAAGCGCTTCAACGTGGGTGGCGTTACCCGCGACAAGGATTACTTCATGGGCAAGGGCAAGCCGGGCAGCAAGATTCTTTACCTGTCCAGCAACCTGAACGGCGAAGCCGAAGTGGTTGAAGTGACCCTGAAGCCTCGCCCGAAGATCAAGCTGAACTTCGAAGTAGACTTTAGCACCATCGAAGTGAAGGGCCGTGGCGCCATGGGCAACATTGTGACCAAGTACCCGGTAAAGAGCATCAAGCGCGTTCGCAAGGGCGTAAGTACCTTGGGCGCTCGCGTGCTGTACTTTGACGCACCCAGCGGCATCATCAGCACCCAGAAGAAGGGTGACTGCATCGGTGAATACGGCGAAAAGGATAAGATCTTGATCGTGAAGGAAAACGGCTCCGCCCGCGTTCACGACATGGCCGACCCGATTCTCGTGGGTACCGGCATCAAGTACATCCACAAGTTCGACCCTGCACAGGTATTTACCGTGCTGTACTTCGAAGGCGGTAACTTCAACTACATGGTGAAGCGCTTCAACCTGCAAGGCTGCCCCATGACTACGGAATTCAGCCTCATTACCGACCATAAGGATTCCCAGATGATCGAGTTTTTCGCAACAGACGACGCTCGCCAGCTGATGGAATACCAGGTTGGCCGCGAAGTCCAGAAGGAAGAGCTGGATCTTAAGGATGTGGCGGATGTCAAGGGCTACAAGGCTCTGGGCAGCAAGTTCACCGCAAAGAAGGTGAAGCGCACCAGCCGAATCTCCCCCGCCGATTCCTTCTGCGATTCCGTAGAAGACGATGGCACTGAAGACGACGGCGAAGAGCCGGATTTCTTCAAGTAAGGATTCCGGCGATGCGGTTCGCACCGCAATCCAGAATTCGTAACATCGTCTAGAATAAGAAAAACACCTTGGTAAAAGCCAAGGTGTTTTTTGAATCGCTGAAGCTTGCAGCCAGCTAGTCTAAAAGCCAGTCACCAAAGCTTGCGTCGCTTGGCATCCTCCAGTCGGCGCGGGGAGACAAACTGATGGTACCCACCTTGGGGCCGTCGGGAATGCAGCTACGCTTGAATTGCTGGGTAAAGAAGCGGCGAACGAAAAGCTTTAAGCAACGTTCCAGTTCTTCGTCGGGGTAAGAACCTGCGAAGGCGCGCTTGGCGAGCCACAGGAGTTTGGCAGGCTCCGCACCGTACTTGGCAAAGTGATACAGATAGAAGTCGTGGATTTCGTAGGCACCGAGGATGGATTCCGTCTTCTGGGCGATTTGGCCGTTGGCATCGGCGGGCAAGAGCTCGGGAGACACCGGCGTATCCAGAATATCGTAAAGCACAGCAGAAAGGGCATCTGCGGTCTTTTCATCGGCAATGAAGTTGCGGGCACGATCGGCGTACCAGGCGACCACATGGCGAACAAGAGTCTTGGGAATGTCGCAGTTCACGGCATACATGGACATGTGATCGGCATTGTAAGTGCTCCAGCCCAAGGCGATTTCAGAGAGATCTCCGGTACCCACTACGATGCCGCCTTCCTTGTTGGCGACGTCCATCAGGATCTGGGTGCGTTCGCGAGCCTGCACGTTTTCGTAAGTCACGTTCAGCACGGCGGAATCGTGGCCGATGTCGCTGAAGTGCTGCATGCAGGCTTCCTTGATGGACACGGTGCGAAGTTCAACGCCTAGCAGGTTCGCCATTTCTACGGCGTTGTTCTTGGTGCGGCTGGTGGTGCCAAAGCCCGGCATGGTCAGCACCAGGATTTCGCTGGCCGGGCGCTTCAGCAGTTTAAAGGTTTCTGCAATTACCAGCAGAGCCAAGGTGGAATCAAGGCCGCCACTGAGACCCACTACGGCACGCTTGGAGTGTGAAGCCTCCAGACGCTTTGCGAGACCCGCACACTGGATGTTGAAAATTTCCTTGCAATTCACGTCGCGGGCATCCACATTCCCCGGAACAAAGGGAGTAGAACAGATAAAGCGATTCAGTTCCTTAACTTCGGGCAAGGGTCCAAATTCCGCTGCGGTTGCAAAATAAGGCGTTGCATCAAAGTCCTGGAAGGAGCCTTCGCTCAAGCGCTGCATATTCAGACGCTGGACGTCCACATCGGCGTAGACGATTTCAGAGTCACGGCCATAATCCTTACGCTCGGCGAGCATGCTACCGTTTTCCGCAATCATCAGATGACCGCTAAAGACCATATCTGTCGTAGACTCCTGCACACCTGCCGAAGAGTAAACATAGGCGGCCATGCAACGGGCAGACTGGTTCATCACCAGGTTGCGGCCGTAATCCCCCTTCCCCACCAATGCGTCGCTGGCGGAAAGATTCAGAATCACATTGGCACCAGCCAAGGCAAGTTCACCGCTGGGCGGCATGGGAGTCCACAGGTCTTCGCAGAGTTCCACGCCGAAACAAATTTCGGAACCGGCACTTTCCGCGGCAGCACTGACGCAGTCTGCAGAGCAAGCACTTTCCGCGACGCAACCATCCGCGCAACCAATGCAATCGGCGACTACGGAGCTTACACCGCTGCGGATAAAATTGGTCACCGGCACTTCGCCAAAGCCCGGGAAATCCCAGGTAATGCGATCGGCGGAATTCAGTAAGTCGCGGCCGCTGTTAAAGTGGCGTTTTTCGTAGAACTCGCGCTGGTTGGGCAAGTGAATCTTGGGCGTTACCGCAATCAGCTGGCCACGCTGAACAAAAGCGGCGCAGTTATAAAGGCGGCCGAACATTCGCAGGGGCAAGCCCACGGCCACAATCATATCGGAATCAGCAAATGCCTCCGCAATTTTTTGCAGGCCAGTATATGCTTTTTTCAGTAGCAGTTCCTGATGGAACAAATCGCTACAGGTGTACCCCGTAATGCTAAGTTCCGGGAACACAGCAACAGCAGCGCCCTCAGCCTGGGCAAGCTTACCGCAGCGAATAATCTCTGCAGTGTTAAAGGCAGTATCCGCAACCTTTAGGTTGGGGCAAACAGAAGCAAATCGATAAAATCCGAACATGCCCTTAAGATAGAAAATGCCCCAAATGACGGCTACAAGGCCTCAACGAAAACCGCTTGAAAAGGAAAATCGGGATTTTAGTGCACCAAACATTGTATTTTCCCCACTTTAGTACACTTTTTATTAGTTTGTCTACAACAAAATACTCTTTTAAAGACGGGTAAACATTCCTGTGGTGTACCAAAATAGGTCAATAAGGAGATTTGGTACACCATCTGTACCCCAAAACACCGACAAAGAGCATTTTCCAGGCGCTAACTCGTTACTTTGTATAAAAAATAGTGCACCAAAAGCAACCTATATTGCCATTTGGTACACTATTTTGCAATTTTCGCCCCTCGTGGATCGACTTATTTCAACTCGTGGGCAATCCTAACCACCCTTTCGAACCACGCTACTTAATAGATTTCAAGCCGAGCTTGTTCATACGGTAGTTCATCATTCGCGGAGACACGCCCAGTTCGCGGCCAGCTGCAGACAAATTACCATTGTTACGCTTCACGGCTTCGGTGATCAATTCACGTTCGTAGTTGTTCATCATCACATCCAGCGGGGCGTTCTTCATTTCTGCAGAAATGATGGAGCCGGTGCTGAGGCTGGTCTGCAAAGAAGGCGGCAAATTGTAACTGTGAATGCAGTCGTCACTTGCGGTGAGCACGGCACGTTCCATGCAGTTTTCAAGTTCACGAACGTTACCCGGCCAGTGATAGCTCATGAGCAAATTGATGGCGGTCGTAGACAAACGAGCCACCTTCTTGCTGTAGCGCAGGTTCATCTTTTCGATGAAGTGTTCTGCCAGCAAAATGATATCACTCTGGCGCTTTGCCAAGTCCGGCATAGAAATCGGGAAAATGTTCAAGCGGTAGAACAAGTCTTCACGGAACAACTTCTTTTCCATGAGTTCTTCAAGGTTACGGCTAGTGGCAGCCAAGAAGCGCACGTCAGAATGAAGCTCCTCGTTACTGCCTACACGGCTAAAGGTCTTTTCCTGCAAGAAGCGCAAGAGCTTCACTTGGGTCTGCATGGTGAGATCACCAATTTCATCCAGGAAAAGCGTGCCACCGTTTGCAGCTTCGGCGCGACCGATACGGCGGTTCACAGCACCCGTAAAGGCACCCTTTTCGTGACCGAACAATTCGCTTTCCACCAGGTTTTCCGGCAGGGCGGCGCAGTTCAAGGTAATGAAGGGTTTGTCCTTGCGAGAAGACAAGTTCACGATGGCGCGAGCAATCATTTCCTTACCGGTACCGCTTCCGCCGCGGATCAGAACCGTAGCGTCAGAAGGGGCCACCTGGCGAACCTGCTCATAGACAATCTGCATTTCGCGGCAGTTACCCACCAGTTCCGAGGGATTGCTGCTGAGCATGTCGCGGAGCTTACGGTTTTCTTCGCGGAGGGCGTCTTGCTCAGCGTGCATTTCGATGCATTCGTTGGCAGCGTCACCAGTGATGTTGGCGATAATTTCCAGAAGAGCCACATCGCGGTCCAAATCCGTAGCGCCGTCCACCGGGCGGTCCACAGAAAGAGTACCGATCAAATCTTCGTCATGAATCAGAGGCACGCAAATG
>JAZLKH010000002.1:0-19264 GCA_045597545.1 Fibrobacter sp. | reverse complement strand
AGGTCTAGGCACGAAACGTCATCCTGGAGGGTGCATTGCGCCCCCTATAGAAATCAAAAAAAGAAGATCCGCGATGATCCATCGCGGGTCTTTTTATATATTTTGAAAATAGGGAATGTTAGGAGAAATCTGATGGTACGTATAGATTCTTTGCGTGTTTGTGGAATCGCCTTGTGGGTGATTGCTGCAGGTATGTTTGTGGGCTGTGGCACTCCGATCTACAGGCAGGGAGTTGTCAATAGGGGCTCTTTTGAAATCGGAGTACCCGAGAACTTTGCTGGAGCGGGTAAGGCTCTTTCCGAGAATTCATCCGTCAATAGTTTTTCCGTTGGCTTTGATTACACCTCGTCCGCCGAGATGAAAGTAAAAGGTGTCAAGAATTCAGAGCTTAAGCTTAGCGATTATGATCCCCTGTATGGTGGTTCCGACGATGATTTCACTATTCTGAAGGAAACGAAAATCAAGGAATTCAAGTACAAGCGGAATCGTCTTCCTTTATCCGCAAGTTATACGCGTCTTATAAAAAAAACATCTGAGTTTTATGGCTTTTCTGTGGGGCTTGACCCTGAACCCTATGGTCGCTTTATTTTTGGTGCCAACAAGGAATCCTTTGAATTTGGCGGCTATGTAGACTTGGGACTGGGAGTTTTTGGAATTGGAGACGTGACGGTTGACTATTACGAATGTCTGTACGTTTATTCAAAGGAAGAACGGTGTTCCGAACGGACCGAGGAACGGCATTTCGAGACAGATGACGGGGCCTTCTGGCGGGCAGGCCTTGGTTTTTTTGCCTCATACTTTGTGAAGAACTTTGCCCTATCTTACTCTCCATATCTGTATAAACCGCATCTCCAGGAATTTTTTGACATAAAGGATGAGGACGGAATTTCTGCGGAATTTGGAATACCTGTAATCTATCCGTGGGTGCTTAGCCAGTATGCCGGTGCGTCCCTGTGGCTTAACGAGCACTGGAAAGTGTCCCTAGGCGTAACAGTGTTGAACAGTCTGGATTTTGATGACTTCTTCTTGACAGCCAACGGCTCCATAGGATTCTGGTTCTAGTGCGAATTTCTTAACGGTCCAGTGTCCATTGGCAGTATTCCAGGGGCTCGAATCCCAGTTTTTTGTACAGACGCCCCGCAGCTTCGTTTTCCGGCTCCGTCTCCAGGCGGAAGCGTTTTACCTCGGGATGTTCTGCGATGACCTGCCTTATAAAGTCGCTGCCCAGCCCCTGTCCGCGAAATTTCTCACGGATGTAGATTTCGTCGAACCAGTAGCAAAGTCCGCCGGCCTCGTTGGAAAAGGTCTTGGTGACAGCTCCGTAGCCTGCGATTCTCGTGCCCGCGGTTCTCGCACCTGCGACGTCGCCATTTTGAGGAGCCTCTCCGCACATTTCAAAAATGTATACGTCAAAATAGGGCGAACCATTTTCAAGTTCCCGCAGGGTATTTTTGAAATGGCTTTCCGGAACGTTGTGAAGCACAGCGGGACTAGCAAAGAACTCCTTCATCATCTTGAAAAGTTCTGCTTTGTCGTTTGGATACGCAGTCTTGTTTTTGATGTTGTATTTACGGATAGAAAAAGTCATGCAAAAAACTGTGAAATCGTAGATGTAATTCCTGTGCCGGATGCTTTTAATGTAGTTTTATTTCAAACTGTTTAGAGGTTGAATAATGAACTGCAAGTGTATTCAGTGTGGCAAGGATTTCGAGGAACGTGTTGGCATGGGGCTTCTGGAAGGCCCTTGGGCTATTCGCGCCCGCAACAAGATCGGCAACATCTGCCCGGAATGCCAGACTGAAATCGCCTCTACAAAGAAGGGCCGGCGTAGACTTGCCTGGTGGAAGTTGAAGATTGCGGTTCGCTGTTCCCGAATATTTATCGGCCTTGCGATTGTTTTTGCCGCGCTGACTTACGGCCTTGCCGTGTACGTGCTCTAAGCTAGACTCTATTTCTTTTTGTATTCCGCCATGACCATGCCGGTCACGATGGCTGCTGCGCCCGCGATGGCCACTGCAGAAATGTGTTCGCCGATGGTGATGGCTGCGGTAATCATGGTGACGAGGGGAATTGCGTAGATGTAGTTGCTGGCAAGAACGGTTCCCAGTCGCTCCATGACCTTGTTCCACAGCAGGTATCCGCAGAGGCTTGCGAAGATGCCCAGGCAAAGGAAGTTGCCGATGACTACGGGCTCCTTGAAGGCTTCCCAGGGAATGGGGTGGGCTGCGCCGAGATCAGCAGTGGTCTGCGCGGAGGCGCCGCCGAGGCCGAAGTAATCGGCGAGCATCAGCGGCACGGATGTGAGCACCGCGTAAAAGAAAATCTTTCGGATAGAAAAGAAGGTGCCGTACTTGCTTCGAATCTTATCCGTGGAGTAGGCGTACACCACCCAGGCGATAGCCGCGCCAAAGGCCAGCAGGTCGCCAATGGGAGAAAGCTTAAGGATGAACTTGCCGTTCAAAACCACCAGCACCATTCCAACAAAAGTGATGAGGGACCCGATGATTTGCCGCCTGCAAAGGGTTTCCCTCTTAAAGAACAATACGCCTGCCAGCATGATGAACAGGGGATTGGTGCAGACAATCAGCGAAACGTTGGAGCTCTGGGAAAGGGCCAGCGCCGAGTTCTCCGTCAAAAAGTAAAGGGTGCCGCCGGTGAGCCCGCCCAGCAAAAACTTCAGCTCGTCCTTGAGACTATCGGACAGGAACTTCTTGTGGCTGGTAGCCAGCAAAATCAGGTATGTAAAGACGAAGCGGATAAAGAAAATCTGGATCGCCGAAAAGCCGTGGTTGATCAGCACCTTGGTGCTCACGAAGCTGGTGCCCCAGAACGTGATGGTGACAATGGCGAAGAGGTGCCAGATGAAGGATGGACGGTTGCGGTTTTCCATAAAAGTGAAGCGTCTTTTTTTAAAACTCGTACAAAATCTATGCCAATTGTGAATGTTACCTAATTTAGTAAATAGCGCCAATCTATATTTTTGTTGTTCAATTTTTGAAAAAAGGTGAACAGGTTTTGAAAATCCCTTCGATTACATACAACTCCGAAACCTATGGGAACTTCGAGTTCTTTGCCAAGGGCTTCATGGGGGAGGTGTACAAGGGCTGCGATAGCCGCGGCAAGCCGGTGATTTTGAAGTTGTCGCGGCCCACGGTTGCGGTGTATGAGCGACAGCTGGAAAACGAGATTGCGGTGTGTCGCGAAATGCATCACAAGAACATTGTGGATACTCTTACGACAGGGAAGATAGCCATCGAGGGCGCAGAGTATTTTTACATGGTGCAGGACTTTTGCGAAGGCGGCAATTTGAAGTCGCGGATTGTTCCCGGGCTGCCCCTGGAAACGTGCCTTGGCTGGTTCCGTCAGATTATAGCGGGTGTTCAGGAACTGCACAGGAAGTTTATCCATCGCGATCTTAAGCCGGAAAATGTTTTAGTCGACGGCGAGGGGAATTTGCGCATCGCGGACTTTGGCCTGGCGAAGGCTTTTGCGGACGGGCAGAACACGGTGGCGATAGATGGTGCCGCGACTTCTGGGATTGTGTCCTCCGCGAATCAAAAGGATCCTTTCAACGGCTGGGGCACGGTGGAATACATGGCGCCCGAATGCTGGACCTTCGGCGAAACGACTCTCGCCACGGACATCTACTCTTTAGGAATCATGTTCTTTGAAATCCTTACGGGAGAGCTCCCTTGTAGAAGTCATAAGGCTCGCGACCTTAAGGAATTTCACTTGAGCTCGCCACTGCCGCAGATTGCGAACTACCGCAGCGATTCTCCGGCGGATTTTGCCCTGCTGCAAAAAATCCAAGGTTACCTTGAATCCATGACGGCGAAGCGCCCCGAGGAGCGCAGTTTTGAGGAACTGCTTACTTATCTAAAATAAACTGATTGTAGCCCAGGGGCTCAAATCCCAGGCGCTCGTAGAGGCGAATGGCAGCCTCGTTTTCGGGTTCCGCTTCTAGGCGGAAGCGCTTGGCCTCGGGGTGGTCGGCGATGGCCTTCTTGATGAAGGAGGAGCCCAGGCCGCAGCCGCGGAACTTTTCGCGGACATAGACTTCATCGAACCAGTAGCAGAGCCCGCCGGCTTCGTTGGAGAAAGTCCTGGTGACCATGGCGTAGCCGGCGAGAGGTTCTTGGCTAAGACCAGCCACACTGCGAGAGCTATTCTGCGTGGGCTCCCCAACAAATTCAAAAACGTATACTTCTAGATAGGGTGAAGTCTGGGAGCCGCAAAGTTCCTGCAAGGTGCGCACAAAGTGGCTCTCGGGCACATTGTGGAGTACCGCGGGGCTGGCGTAAAATTCCCGCAGCATGTTCAAAAGTTCGTCGGCATCGCCAATTTCGAAGGGCCTGATCTTAAACTCCATGGCCGAATTTTAGAAAAAACGACATGCGACGTGGGGAACGGCAATTTTTTTTGCGGCGACACATTCCTTATGTTCAAGTGTTACATAAGCGTGAATCAGATAGAAAGAAAAGCGGAGTTCTGCCGAATTTGCGCCCGCTGCGGCCAGCTGACTTTGATGCCTCGTGGTGAATGGCACGATGACTTTGGCGGCGAAAAGCACATGGCTCGTATTTGGCCTGGATTATTTGCTGGCTTGACCGTGGGTCGATTCTAGTTTGTGTCCCTGAAAATTTCTATTTTAGTACAAGTTACTAGAGAGCGACTTTAGAACGGGAATGCCATGAGAAAACTTCTGCCCATACTGTTTCTTGCCCTTGTGGCGGTGGTATGGGCACGCACCGGAATCATTTACAACGGTGTGGTGCAGGATTCCAGTTTTGCGGCAGGCGAAAAACTTTACGTAGAAATTCTGGAGACGGGGGAGGCCGTTGAAACTACGGTGGGAGCCCCCTTTTCGGTAACGCTTCCCGATGACACCCTTTGGAACGTTTGCGTGACGCGCTCCGATACTTCGGGGGCCGCAGGAGAAAAGTGCTACGAGCTGGTGTACCTGGGGGCGGATAGCGTTTTTAGCAAGCCTCTGGGAGACGCGTTTGTGACGGATTCGGCAGAGGCGCCCTTGAGCGCAGCGGGTGGTTCCGCGGTGGCTGCCGCTGACCCCTCCGAGTCATCGCCAAGCGATACCTCCGCTGTCAGCCCGAGCGAAGCGAAGGATTCTGCGGGCTCTTTTGAACCCTCCTCCGAGCCGAAGAGTGATTCCGCCGATGTCGACGTGGACGCGTTGCTAGCCGCAGGCAATAACGGCAAGGTCACCGAGATGAAGAAGGTGGTCGTTCAGCTTCGCAGGCGCCCCAAGCGACAGGCCGGTGAATCCGTTGTCAGCACCAAGAGCATCAAGCGTATGCCGGGCCTTGGCGAAGCCGACGTAATCCGCAGCATCCAGCAGCTGCCCGGCGTTGTGGCCAGCTCCGATTTCAGCACCAAGATTTATGTGCGCGGCGGTGCCGCCGACCAGAACCTTTTCCTCTACGACAATTCCGTTGTCTATTCGCCCACCCATTTCTTCGGTCTCTTCAGCACCTTTCTCGTAGAGACCATCGACGATGTGCAATTCTACAAGAGCGGTTTCCCGGCCCAGTACGGCAATCGCCTCAGCTCCGTTCTAAAGATGGATGGCCGCGCCGGCGGTAACGACATCACCGAGGAATGGTTCAGCAAGAGCAGTCTCAAGATAAGCACCTTCGCGGCCCAGCTCCACACCGAAGGTCACAAGGGGAATGCCCGCTGGGTCGTCGCAGGCCGCACCACTTACATCGGCTACATTCTGGACCTGTGCAATGCCATCGGCCTTCTGGACTTGGATATTGACTACGAGTTTACGGACTTGCAGGGAACATTCATGTACGACTTTACCCCGGATACCCGCGTAAAGTTCAGCTTCTACGTTGGCAAGGATGTGCTGGCCTTCGACCCCCTGTACGTGGACTGGGGTAACGTAGCCATTCCTCTCGGTATTTATCATCGCTTTAACGGAGACTGGGACTACAACGCCACCTTTGCCATGTCCCGCTTCTACCAGACCATGGAACTTTCGGACATGATCAACATCGGCATGGACCTGTACACCTTTGCAGGTAAGCAGTGGCTAAACTACCGCGGCATTGATAATCATGTTTTGACCTTCGGCTACGAATTGGAATACGACGATTCCCAGTTCTGGGAATACGTCTCTACGATCAAGCTGGTGGATAAGCAATACCCCTTCCACCATGTGGCTTATGGGCAAGACGCTTGGAGGCTGACCAACGATCTTACGCTTACATACGGATTGCGCTTGAATTATCAGACGGCCGCCGCCCACTTTGGCGTGGAGCCGCGAATATCCCTGGTCTACAACATTGATGACGAGAAGACCGTGGAATTCTATGCGGGCCGCTATCTGCAGTACATGAATTCCATCATGTTTACCGATGGGGAGTCCTTGAACGAATTTTACTATCCGGTGATTACCAAGACCGACGGAACCCAGGTGAAGCCGGCATCTTCGCTCTTGTTTGCGGCGGAGTACAAGCAGCGCAATCTTTTCGACGGTTACGACTTTATCGGCGGTGTTTACTACAAGACGCAAGACGACTTGAAGACTTTTGTGATGCGGCAGGACTCCTCTGACGAGACCACTTCCGATGATTTTGTAATGGGAGACTACTTTGGAACGGCAGAAGGTTATTCCCTGGGCTATGAATTGAGCCTGCGCAAGGATAGGGGCTGGTGGTTTGGCGGCATCAACTGGAGCCAGAGTTTGAGCGTGCTCAAGACCAATGATGGTACAAAGCCCTACTATCCCAGCTGGCATCAGCCCTACGCCCTGAAGGCCGACTTCGGCATCAACTGGCGCGGAGACGAGGATGCGTTGAAGGCTCATCCGGTAAAGGGAAATTATCTAAGATCCTCTATCGTGGTAAAGTACTCCGCGGGTATGCCCATTACCGAAAAGGCCGGCTACTTCTACAGGGATCAGGTGGATGGTCGTGATGATCGTAGAATTACCGTAATCAACGGAAGCAGAAATGCGGCTCGCCAATCCAATTATTTCCGCATAGATGTGAAGGCCATCGATGTGGGTCGCGAGAACAAGTGGAACTTTAGCTGGACCATTATCAACTTGACCGATCACGATAACATGTTCTATTCCTACTACGATACCAGTGAGAACCCGCCTAAGTACGAGACTATATCCCAGTTCCCCTTTTTGCCGATTATGTTGAACTATGAGTACTATTTCTAGACATAGAGCGATTGTATTTCTGCTGTTGGCGATTCTTCTGGGGGCTTGTGATATGCATGGTCCCTGGGACTACTACCCCGAGGAAACGGAGACCTACCGCGGTGTTTACACCTTCGGTTATGTGATTTCAGGTGAGACGCCCTATGTGTGTTTTACCAAGCTTTACGCCCTAGAGGAATCCGCTGCCGAAAATTTTGCCTTCTACGACAGCGCCCACGTTACGGTTAGTGGAAAGTTTGGTGTGGTGGACGGCGATGAAATTGCTGAATTTTGCAGTGACGCGCCTCCTTGCTGGAGCAATGACATGAGGCCAGTCCATTCTCGCCCCAACTGTTTTACCGGTGGAGGAATTGGACTTCCTGGAGAATCCTATACTTTGGAAGCGTTCTTCGTATGGGATAGTGCTGGCACCAAGGTGCAAAGCCGTTACAAGGCTGTGGCGAATATTCCGACCATGCTCAAGGCGAAGGGAATTCGTCCGCCTAGTACGCAGTTGCACAGTAAGGAACCCTTCTACGAGAATACATACGACTACATGGAATTTGATTTTCTGGAATATCCCTATGACATGTACACCTACAGCATAGCCATGGACTATGATGAGACCGTGCAGGGAATTCTTGGGTCCTTGCATTACGATAACGAGGAAGGCGGCGAATCCCAGAATACGACCATGATGAACATGGCGGGGAGCTTTGCGGAACAGGATTCTATCGGCTACTATGGGTTTAGCGTTAATGAACCTTTTGAACATGTGAAACAGCGCGGTTTTGAAACCCGTATGAGAATTGGTGGCATGAATAATCTGGACACCATGTTTTTTATGGGCATGACCATGCCCATAGGCAAAAGTACAATCTACTTCTATGGTACGGACCAGGCTTACGCCGATTATGAAAATTATGTGGCCGAAAGTTACGAGGATCCCCGTGTTGTACCAAAGACTAATGTGGAAAACGGTATGGGCGTATTTGCTGGTATGATCAAGGATTCCATAATGCTGGAAATGAAGACGGAAAATTTTATCACTTACGACTATATGAAGGCGGCGGATTGCGAGGGTAATGAAATGGATCCTGATTTTGAACCATGGGATAATAAGTATTGCAGGCTTTATCAGGATCGTTACTGCGTAGATACCCTGTGGTGCATTGATGGCGGCTGTTCCCCGGAATATGAGGTTCGGCAAATTCCCACTTGCTATCCGTCCTTGGTGAAACTGGCTATGACTTTGGATACAAATAGCTGGGCTGCATTCCTTCCGGATACGGCCTCCGCGGACAAGAAAAACGAGGCCTATGCCGACGGTCTCAAGCGCTTCTGCGTGGCAAGCAATTTTAAAGGTAATTCCATTGCCGGATGCGAACAGATTTACGAAGATTGCCAGGTGAACCTGGAGAAGAATTATTGTAAGGAGTATCTGTGGAACTGGTGTGCTGATCGCGATTGGGACATCGGTGAATATTCTCAGTGCGGGACGGCGCTGGTGAGTCGATATTACCTGGAGGAACAGAATTCCAGTATATTGAAGCGCGAGGTGGAGGCCTGGTGCAGGGCGAACCCCAGTGATTCCCAATGCAAAAGATAAGCAGGCGGTAGATTTTTAGTTCGATGAATTAATTTAGCGGTATTGATATGAAGGTAAAAATGAAGAAGTTTGTGAATGAATTGTCGTTGCGAGCACGAAGTGCGACGCAATCTAAAACCGCCTTGGTTACGGTGTTTGTGACCTTGTTGGCGGGCCTTGCCTTTGCCGACGTGGACTCCGACATCCGCGATCTGCAGCTGGAAAAGGAAAAGCTGAACGCCGATATCCAGAAGCTGTCTGGGCAGATTTCTGCCACCGATTCCATGCTCAAGGCTGACGATAAGCGCTACAGGACCTTGCAGGAGCGTTACAAGGCCGACAAGGAACGCCGCGCCGCGGAAATCGACTCCCTGAACATCAAGATCCGAAACGTGGCTGGCCAGCTGCAGGACGAGCGCAACAAGCAGGCTCGCGCCAAGAATCGCAGCGACAATGTGAAGGCCAAGCGCAAGGCCATGAATGCCATGCTGGTCTCCATCAGCAAGCAGCTGGAATCGCAAATCGAACAGACGCTGCCCTGGGATCGCGAAACCCGTCTGGACCGCGCCAAGTCCCTCAGCCGCGACATCGAAAGCGGTAGCGCCACCGAAGAGGAAGCCTTCTCCCGTTTGAAGTCGCTTATAGCCGAGGAAACCCGCTTCGGTGACGAGGTGGCCATCATCAATTCGCCGCTGACCCGTAAGAACGGCGAGCTCATCAACGCCCAGATTCTACGCATTGGAAACCAGTGGATGGTTTATAGCGACGAGAACGGAACTGTGTACGGGGCGCTTGTTCGTAGGGTTTCCGAAGGCGAGAGTTCCACGGCCAAGGCGGGTGAAAGGAACGCCTCGGTGGCATACGAGTGGAACGAGGACCTGAACCTTGCCGAACGTGAAGCGGTGCGTTTTGCCCTGGATGTAAAGCAGGCCAAGAAGCCGCCTCAGATGGTGACGTTGCCTGTTAGCCTCTCTATCGTGAACAGTGAAAAGTGAATAGCGAAAGGTGAAGAATGAAAAGTATTTTGAATAAATTAACATTGAATGAGGCGCGAGGCCGTCTGGTGCTGTTTATGGCGGTGCTTCTCGTCGCCGCACCTTCCGCCTTTGCGTGGCCCTGGTCCAGCGACAAGAAGGATGACGCCGCGGCCCAGCAGCAGATTCAGGATTCCCTGAAGCGCGAGGAGTTGAAGAACTTGCAGCGCGAAGTAGACGCTCTCACTCGCATGCGTCTGCAAAAGGCCGATTCCCTTGAGAAGCTGGAGGCGGAACATTGGCGCAAGCGCTACGCCGAATCCAAGCTCACCGAGGATCACCAGGTGGAAACCCGCGAACTGGACGCCCGCTACTCCAAGCTCTCTACGGATCTTGGCCGCGTAAGCGAAGAGGTCATGGCCAGCAAGGATGTGACTACCGACGCCGAGGACAAGGCCAAGGCCGACGAATCCAGCTACGACGCCTTGCATACCCAGGTGAAGCTTTCCCTGGAAAAGACTCTCGGCGACATCACCGGTGACTATCCCGTCGGCATGAACGATCGTCTGCTGGCCCTTAAGAAGGCTCAGAGCGAAGCCGACAAGAACAACGCCAACACCATGGCCGTAGCCCGCGCATACCTTGAGGATTTGCTGCTGCGCCATAAGCTGACCTACACCCAGTCCAGCGGCAAGGAAATTTCGCAGGTGGGCAGCCGCCCCGACGTGAACGTGAATCGCCTGCGCCTGGGTACCGTATTCCTTGGCGAAGTGGCCATGGACAACGGCGAAGTCCAGGCGCTTATCCGCTCCGGCGCCCTGCAGGGAAAGATCTTCGAATGGACTACGACGCTGCCTACCGAAATGGCTGCAACTATCAGCGCGGCCGTTCGCGACGCAGGCGCTGCGGGCCATGCCGGTTCCGCAAAGACCGTGGCCATTCCCCTGGACGTTTTGCAGAACAAGGCCGTCAAGAATTCCATCACCGATACCGAGGAACTCACCTGGCAGCAGGAACTCCAGGCCTTCTTCAAGAAGGGCGGCATCGTGATGTACCCGCTGATGCTGGTGGCGCTCTTTGCGCTGCTCCTCTGCCTGGAACGTTTCATTGTGCTCACCCTCCGCGGCAAGGTGGGGAATCGCTTTACCAAGAAAATCAACGGTCTCGTGGCTGACCGCAAGTTCGAGGAGGCTGCCAACATGTGCCTCAAGCGCGACACCAGCCTTTCCATGGTGATGTTCGCCGTGCTGAACAAGGCCACCGAAAGCCGCGAGACCGCCGAGAAGTCCCTGCAAGAGGCTCTGCTTCGCGAGCAGCCCAAGTTGGAACGTCGCATGGGACTGCTTGCCGCCATGGGCTCCATCGCACCGCTGCTGGGATTGCTGGGTACCGTTACCGGTATCATCACCCTCTTCACCGTGATTACCGAAGTGGGTACCAACGACGCCCGCGTCTTGGCCGGCGGCATTTCCGAAGCCCTGGTGACGACGGAGACGGGCCTTATCATCGCTATCCCGGTGATGATTCTGCATGGACTCCTCAGCGAAAAAATCGAGAAGGTGACTAGCGAACTTTACGTACAAAGTACCGCCTTGCTGAACAAGATTTTCCCCAAGGCGTAAACCCTAAGAGAAATGAGCAACAACTGGTACATATTCATTGAATCCCTCCAGAACACCTACGAGGCCGGCGGTGTGGTGATGCTGCCCATCCTCATCTGCGGTGTCATCGGATTCTATTATCTGTACTCCGCCTGGTTCCGCATCGGTCGCGACTACTTCCGCAAGGATTCGTACAAAGTAGTGGAACGCCTTCGCAGGGATTTGCAGGAGAGTGAAAGCGGCCATGCGCGTAGGGCTCGCAAGCACCTTAAGGAACGCGGCGGTATCGTGGCGCGAGAACTTCACTTGGCTTTGAAGGTCGCCATCGAAACTCCGGCCGAGTACAACGACTATATGCAGGTTCGCATGATCAAGACCTTGCGCTACATGCAGCAGGGCAATCACATCGTTTCCGTGATGGCCGCGGCGGCGCCGCTTCTGGGCCTGCTGGGAACGGTGACCGGTATGGTGTCTACTTTCGAGGTTATTACTTTGTACGGAAATCAGAACCCGGTGCTTATGGCCGACGGTATATCCGAGGCGCTGATCTCTACCCAGAGCGGACTTTTGGTGGCCTTTCCGCTGACGCTTTTGAAACAGCGTTTGGACGAGCGTATAGACATTCTATCTCAGCGACTGCAGCTGGGGGCCACTGTCATTGAGAATTATTTAGGTACGAACAATGGACTTTAACTTACCTCAGCGAAAGCAAAAAGACATGGGCATTGACATGGGCCCCCTGATGGACATCGTGTTCATCTTGCTGATCTTCTTTGTGGTGACTTCTAGCTTTACCCGCGAAACAGGCGTGGATGTGACCAAGCCTCAGGCACAGTCTGCAAGCCTGCTTGAAAAGGAGAACCTGCTCATCGCCATCACTCGCGAAGGAACCATCCACATCAACGAGCGGCAGGTGGACTTGGCTAGCCTCCAGGATATCTTGAAGCAGAGCCTTGCGAAAACCCCGGATCGCGAGGCGGTTGTCATCGCCGACAAGGGTGCAGAAACAGGCGTGTTGGTGCAGGTCATCGACGCATGCAATTTAAGCGGAGTTAAGAAAGTCTCCATCGCGGCACAGGCGGACTAGTACTAATTATGAGTTATGAGTTATGAGATTTGAATTGATTGTTGATGAATTTGGAAGGTTTTGATTTTGATAAAGAAGTTGGTTAAACGTTTTTCCATTCTGATCGTTGCGATCCTCAGCAGTTTACTGCTGGTGTTTTCGGTGACGGTGGCGAACCTCTTCTTGACGGGCAAGATGTTCCACGAAAAGAAATTCGTCAAGACCGAGGTGGCTGTAAAGAAAGTGGAAGAGGTAGAAAAGAAGGTAGAGCAGAAGAAACCTTCTCGCAAGCCCAATCGACAAAATTCCAACTCCCGTTCGCCTAAGGCGGGACCTCGCATGGCCATGAACCTGGGTGCCGTAGGAGGCAGCGGTGGCGCCGCCATCAGCGAGGAACTGGTGGCCGATTTCAGGGGCGGAAACTTTAGCACCCAGAACGGCGATGTGGACCAGAAGCCAACCAGCCGCAGCATGCCCAATTTCCAGGTGCCACCCCAGATTCGCGACCGCGAAATCGACGCCACCTTGCGCTTAAGTTTTTGCGTCGATGCCAGCGGGCGAGTCTACGATATCCGCGTGGTAGAGGAGACTCCCAGCGGCGCAGGCCTTGCCCAGGCAGGCAAGGAGGCCCTTGGTCGCATGACATTCGCTCCCGCAGAAAAAGACGGTAAGTCAGTGCCGTTCTGCGGAATGGAACAACCGTTCGAGGTGAAGTTCCATGATTAAGTTCCGCCACATTTTATTCATCGCGGCTATGGCACTTTCCCTGGCTGCCACATCTGCTTTCGCGGCCCAGCCTACCGCAGACCTCGTCGACCGCGCCAACGCCCTCTACCGCGACGGCAAATTCAAGCAGGCCGTCATCTTGTATCGCAAGGCGGCTGACCGCGGCGCCGACCCTATCGCCGTAAGCTTCAACATTGCCAACTCCTACTACCAGCAGGAAATGTACGCCGAGGCCGCCGCCAGTTACCGCAAGGCCGTGGACTACTCCGAGGGTAAATTCGCCCCGGCACTTTTCAACATGGCAAGCGTCTACTTCCGTCTAAAGCAGTACCCCGAATGCGTAGCCGCCTACCATCGCGCCTTGAAACTGGAACCTGGGAATGTATCCGCCTGGCTGTTCCTGGGCGAAGCCTACAGCAAGACCGGCGACAAGGTCGGCGCTCTCAGAGCCATCGAAAAGGCCTATCAGCTGGACAAGTCCGACATCAGCGTCGTATACCAGCTTTCCGAGGTGAACATCGCCATGGACGATTTCGAGCGGGCCGTTGCCGTTATCCGCGAGGGCTACGCCAACCACCCCGACGAAGTGGACTTCCTCGTTTACCTGGGTGACGTCTACAGGCTGCAAAAGGACTACGAGCAAAGCGCAGGTGCCTACCGCGAGGCCTTAAGCGTCCGCAGCGACGATGCCGCTACCATGTACAAGCTGGCCGACGTCCTTGTCGAAGACAAGAAGCCCTTCGTCGCCATGGACATCCTCACCAGCGTTCTGCAAATCAAGCCCGACTTCACCGACGCCGCCATCTTCCTTGGGAACCTTGCCTACGACGCAAAGTTCTACGAACGCGCCGAAACCGCCTACGAGATGGCGGCTAGGAATGGCAACGCCGAAGCTATTTTTGGATTCAAGAACATGGCCTACGACGCCCGCCAGCAAAAGCGCAACGACGAGGCCCTTCGCCTTCTGAACCTGGCGCAAAAATACTATCCAAGCGATGCCACCCTAGAGGCCGACATCCTGGATATCAAAAATTCCGAAGACTAAGTCTCGGGCAGTCGCTGCTGCGGCAAGAGGCAGTTCAGTTAATCGGCGACCTCTGCGCAACCAAAGCTGTTAAAGCTGCTTCGCGACCAGCTGAACAATCTTTTCGATAGCGGCCTCTGCAGCCATGTCGGTATCGCCGCCGGCTGCGCGCACATGGCCGCCACCGCCGAATTCCCTGGCGATCGCATTCACATCCACAACGTAATTGGAACGCAGGCTGATCTTGTACTTGCCATTTACCGGGTAAAGGAAAACGGTTACCTCGCTGCCCCCCACTTCGCGGAGCGTGTCCACCACGGTTCCCAATTCCGGAGCGGTGATGTTGAACTTCGCCATGTCCTCGGCTGTGATGTAGGCGGAGACCACCTTGCCGTCCAGGGCCAGCTTGCAATTCTGCATTACGAAACCCGTGGCGAGGGTCTGCTTGTAGGTGCGGGTGTAGTAGGTGTCGTTGACGATGCGGGTAAAGTCGATGCCCTTGTCGATCATTTCGCCCACCGCGTTCATGGTGCGCTTGCTGGTACAGCTGAACTTGAAGGCGCCCGTGTCGTGGACGATTCCCAGGTAAAGGCTGTTGGCGGTGTTCTTGCTCACCTTTGCCTTGTCCAGCTGGTAAAAGAGAACTTCGCTTGCGGAACTCGCCTCGGGCTCCACGATGTTTACGTTGCAAAGGTTCAGAGGATTGCTGATGTGATGGTCGATATTGCAGGTGAACTTCGCCTTGCCAAAGCAATCGGCACCCTTGGCGCCAATGCGCTCGAAGCTGGGCGTGTCCATCAAAAATGCCAGGTCCACGGCGCGTCCGTCGTACTCGTTCACGATTTCGCTTGCACCGTTGATAATGCCGTAACTTGCCGGCACCGGCTCGATAAAGACCGTGGCCTGGATTTCAGGGAAGTTGTCCCTGATGTAGTTGTAAAGACCTAGAGTAGAACCTGCGCAGTCGCCGTCGGGGCGCACGTGGCCAAAAATCGCAACCGTCTTCGCTTCACTCAGCATTTCGTCGATAGTCATACAAACCTTCTTTTTTCATCGGGAAAGATACAAATTATACAAAGTACCTTAATCCGCCGTAATTGAACTTTACCACATCGATAGACAAGTCTGCCTGGGCGTAAAGTAAATTAATCCATTGCTCTATGGGGGCGTTGTCTTGGATCAGCTGGTTCACCCGATTACAGAAAAGGATTTCTTGCTGGGTAATGACTTCGGCGCTGCTCCCGAGGCACCTTGCCGCGCGAGCCTCCGCCAAGTTGCTGATGAACATGGAACTGAAAAATCCCTTCAACCCAACACTTTCTGCAAATTGCGCCGCATGGCACCAGATTCCAATGACCCGCTTCGCCCTTATGTATTTGACGCTATCTTCGCCTACCATGATTTCCCAGGTGGGGGCAAGCAACCCGCCGGCGGTACCATGACCGCACAAAAGTAGAGTGTCTTTTTCTGTCACCATGGCCGTGATAATTTTTTTCGGAATGTTGCGGGTGTTGCGAGTGATGTGAACCAGATTTACATCGGGCAATTTTTCCCACAGGGATTTAAGAACTTGCGTATCGGTGTCGCCGAAATCAGAATAAATAACTGTAATGGACATGAATTCTCTCCTTTCTTTTTTCATTATCGTAGGAAGAGTAGGAAACGTAAACTGGTGAACTAGCTAAATTGTTCGTTGATCAAGTAAAAGAAGTAACGCGAACTGAATTACACTATTCAAAACTTTAAACACACGCTGCGCAGCGTGCCTAACGGAATTCGAGTGGCAGAAACTTCGGTGCAAGCCGGAAAGTGCAGGTTCGAGCCCTGTCGTTGGGACTAAAAATTGAGGGAACTATGATTTTTACAAAAGAACCTTTTGAAAAAGTCGGCGACAAGTACAAAATTCCGTGCCTAGGAACGGAAAATGGTTTTGCCTTTGTTGACTTAATCATGAACGAAGGTTCTGCCCAGTGTTTGCTGCGTGTATATAAGCAGGTAGAAAATATTCTACCTGCGAACCGGCCGCGTTGCCGGAATAAAAGAACAATACATGAACAAACGGAAACACGACGGATTCCTGAAATATGTCTATTCGAAACCCGTGAACACGAAGGCGCTTTTTGAGATTGCGTCAAAGACAGACCGGAACCTGGCCGACATCCTTGCGGAAGTGGCCCTGGGCACATTAGAGGAAATCCCCGAGGCCTTCGACGAAGTTGGCGAACGTGGCGAAGCAGATCTTGCCTTCAAGGTAAAGGCTCTCGACGGTAGCGAAATGCGCTTTGGTCTGCTGCTGGAGCACAAGTCTTCGCCCAGTAACGGGATTATGTCGCAGATAGGCAAGTACGCCATCAACGTGATGGTTGACAAGAGTAATGCCGAATATGGATGGCTTCCGACCAAGGCCATCGTTATCTATAACGGGACCGACCCTTGGGACCCTCTCGCACAATACAAGAACATCCATGCCATGTACAACGGACGCATTCCGCATTTCGAGTTCGCCTTCGTGAACTTGGCGGAAATTGACGACGACCTTTGCCTGGCTCACAGCAACGCCGAGGCGGCCATTGGCGCCATTACCATGAAGTACGCCTTCGACATGTTAAAGTACGAGTCGCTGCTGCCGGAAATGGAGAAAAAGTTGCGGACGTTACCCAGCAGCGAAAGCGCTTGCCTTGTCGGCAAGATTGAGTTATATTTGGATGAGTATGTCAGCCGCAAGGCGTTGGAGGAACTGAAGATGGCTTTCAAGAGTATTGGACAAAGGCTTGGCTTTGTGAGCGCTGGCGATGAACACCGTGCTCTCGAACGCAAGGTTCGCAGGATGGAGTCGGCAAGTAAGGCGAAAGATGCAAAAATTGCCGAAAAGGATCGCGAGATTGCCGAACTCAAGGCGAAGCTCGCTGAAATGCAGAAATAGAACGAAAGGACCCCTGCGGGTCCTTTTTTGCAAATGTCGGCGCAAGCGCACTCCCATGCGTCTCGGCAGTACGAACACGGGGGTTCGTGTTGCACTCGACTTTTGGGCGTTTCCCCGGCTCCTCCTTCATATGTCATCCCGGCCTCCGAGCCGGGATCTTGCCGGGGGCGGGTTCCCCTACGAGGATCATGCGCACTAAGGCAACAAGTTGCCAAGTGCTGTCCGACCTTGCGTTATCGGCTCGCTTCGCTCCCCGTCCGTTCAGCCTCGCGCTCCCTACAACAGCGTAATGCAAGCGCCGCGCGAGTCCGAACCGCTTCGCGGCTTCACGCCCTAACGCATCGCAGAATAAATTCGTTTTTCGCAAATAAAAATGCCATGTCAGAAATGAATGACGGATATCCCATGTTGGGATGGGGAAAAGTATTTTTTACAAAGATTTCTTGCGCAAATGAGACGTTTGCTGCGTGTATATAAGCAGGTAGAAACAGTCCTACCTGCGAACCGGCCGCGTCGCCGGATGTCTAGGTAACTATGAGCGAAAGCATTAAAACGGAAAACATTGGCGCCGGAATCGCTGACACCGATAACGAAAACAAAATCCTCGACTTCTCGAAAATCACCATCACCAATCGCTTTATGTTCCCGCTGGTCATGAGCCACAAGGAAATCGCCAAGCCCTTCATCGAGGCGGCGCTTGGCATCAAGATCTACGACTTGAAAGACCCCGAGCAGGAAAAGACGGACCAGGTGAGTCTTTTTGGTAAGAGCGTGCGCTACGATGTTTACGCACAGGAAATCGGTGAAAAGGGCGAGATTATCCGCACTTTTGACTTAGAGATGCAGGTAAAGGATACCAAGGAATTGCCGAAGCGAGCACGCTACTATCAGTCGGTCCGCGACACTCACGAGTTGCACAAGGGTGCGCTGTACAGCAATCTCCGTGACCAGTATGTGCTCTTCATCTGCCCCGACGATATTTTCGGTGCGGGACTGCCTGTCTACAGTTTCCAGAATTATGCTGCCGAAGACAGGAATGTGGCCCTGAATGACCGCACCTTCAAAAATTTCTATATATTTAACGAGTACGAAAAGTTACCGGATTCGCACCCCTTGAAACCGTACTTGAAGTATTTCGCCACCAACACCGCAAATTCCTCCGAGACGAGGGCTATCCACGACAAAGTGGAATGGTATCGTACGGACGGCTTGACCCAGGAGCGCATCATGACTCATGAACAGGAAATCCAGCTTGCCGCAGCATTCGCCGAGGAGAAGGAGCGCGAACGCAACGAGAAGATCATCGCCGAGAAGGACCGTGCGTTGACCGAGAAGGATCGCGAGATTGCCGAACTCAAGGCGAAGCTTGCTGAAATGCAGAAATAGAACGAAAGGACCCCTGCGGGTCCTTTTTTTGCAAATGTCGGCGCATCCTCACCATAGAAGCGGTATGGCGCCTGGGGCGTTCCTCGGCTCCCATTCCACACGTCATCCCTTCGACAGGCTCAGGGCAGGCTTTGGAGCAGCGTCATTCACTTTCGTCATCCTGGAACAGCGCCTTTCTTCCAACGTCATCCTGGAGCAGCGAAGCTGCGATAGGATCTAGGAACTCCCCGCGAGAGGGAAAGTTTTTTTTACAAAGATTTCTTGTGCAAATGAGACGTTTGCTGCGTGTATATAAGTAGGTAGGAACCGTTCTATCTGCGAGCCGGCCGCGTCGCCGGATGTACAGGATTCAAATGGAAAAAAACAAGACGAAACTCGCGGAATGCGTTGACAATGCAACTGGCGCCGACAAAAAGGAGAAGATTATAGACTTCTCGAAAATCTATATCACCGACAGGTTCATGTTCCCGCTGGTGATGAGCCACAAGGAAATTGCCAAGCCTTTCATCGAGGCTGCGCTCGGCATCAAAATCTATGACCTTAAGGACCCCGAGCAGGAAAAGACGGAGCAGGTGGGCATCTTCAGCAAGAGTGTCCGCTATGACGTGTTCACCCAGCAAATCGATGAGAAGGGCAAAACAATCAGTTCCTTTGTTTTGGAGATGCAGATTGAGGATACTGGTGAACTTCCCAAGCGCGCTCGCTACTACCAGTCCATCCACGACACCCGCGAGTTGCATAAAGGAACAATGTACGACAGCCTTAAGGATCAGTACGTGCTTTTCATCTGTCCGAAAGATAT
>JAZLKH010000001.1:0-9762 GCA_045597545.1 Fibrobacter sp. | reverse complement strand
GTGGTCACGTAGTGACGCAGCACCATCAAAACGTACTTGGGAGCAAGATCCTTCCATTCCTTCACGTTGTGCCAGTCGTAGGCATCCGGTTCTGCATCGAAGGGGCTACCCAGGTCGTGAATCACGGCGCCGCGAACAGCGCGGGGGCCTTCCAGCTTCGGATCCGGAAGATCTGCATAGGGCAGGTTCACGTATTCGTGATGACGGCGGCGGTTGTCGTTAATAGCGAGGATGGCGTCACCGAAACGCATCATCACGACGCCATCGAGACGAGGCATCAGAGCCAGCAGGCTGAAGCTGCCGTAGAAGTATACGTCCAGGGAGTTGAAGAAGGGATAGTCTGCGCATTCGCGAACCAGGAAGCGGTCTTCCTTGTCCCATACGGTGGCTTCAGCAAGGAAGCTCAGAGTATTGATAGCGAGGCTCTTGAATTCCACTTGCTTATTGGCTGCCTTGTAGAGCTTAGCAACCTTAGCCTTGGGAACCAAAGCTTCGAAAGCCTTAAGGCGTGCGTCCATGGTCTTGTCTGCAGCGAGAGCTTCGTCAAGAATAGCGCCCACGCGGCCAAAGCTTTCGGGATAGAATGCGGTGTACTTCTTCTGGCTGGTGAGCTTAACCAGCTTGATTTCGGGGAAGTCCAGCACCAGGTTGAACTGGAGGCTGACCTTTTGCTTGGGCTTCAAAACCACGGTAGCGGCGATGGCGCCGGCGATGGTTTCGCGACCGCTGTAAACGTTCTTTACAAAGGTGTCGGAGAGGCGGCCGCTCTGGAGGGCTGCCTTAACGGTGGCGGCTGCGTCGTCCTGGTAGAACATGGGCTTCACAGAAACGTTGACGTTGTCCTTCTTGTTCCAGGCAACGCTAATGCCCATGCAACCGTTGAAGTCGGAGGCCGGCTGCTGTTCTTCGTTGTAGAATTCGATACCGCGAACCTGGCGACCATCGGCAGCTTCCTTGTCGAACTGCACGGCCTTGGGGTTCTTGGCCATGGGAACCAGCACGAAGCTGGAGTCCTGTACGCCCTGGCGGTCCTTGCGTGCATAGTAGCCGCAGAGGCTGTCCTGAACCTGGACGAGAGTAATTTCGCGAATTTCCTTGGTGGTGTTTTCCAAGGTGAAAACGGTGGCGTTCACCGGCAGGCTGGAGAGGCGTTCGTCGCCCGGAGTCACGTAGCTGGACTGAGTCTTGGTAATTTGAACGCCCTTGCCTTCGTACTTGGTTTCGGCAACGGGGTAGAGGGCGGAGTACTGCATCTTGGATGCATCATAGCCTTCCTGGCCCAAGAACGTCTTGTCATCTGCCCATGCTGCGGTAAGAGCGCCCTGACGAGCTGCCTTTTCGCCAACGACGCCATCGAAGAAGTCGATGATCACGGCGCGGTTCACTTCTTCAACCTTGACACCCTTCTTGGCGAGGAGGGCGGCGGTACGGTCGCTCCACTGGGTGTGCCAGCGGTCGAAGGCTTCCATGTTGTTCTTGATGAATTCCTTGTCGGAAAGAAGCTTGTTCAGCTTGGCCTCGGCCTTCTTCTGGTCGGTTTCGGTGAAGATGGCTGCACCCTTGGCATCCACCAGCTTGAACTTGCCCAGGAAGGTGGTGAAGGCTGCGAAGTTGTTGATGATGAGCGCTGCCTTGTCGCTAATGACGGATTCGCGGAAGAAGAAGTTGTTGAAACGCAGATCTTCGGGCTTTTCGGTACGAACCTGTACGCCCGGCATCACGTTCATTACCGGAGTGGTGCCTGCGGGAGTCACGGTGAAGGTAGAACCGATACCGCCAACGGCAATGCCAGTGGTGGAGGGCGTGGTAGAAAGCGGGGTGTACCACGGCTGAATGAATTCCACGGCAAGACCCGGAGTCATCAGCTTCTGAACGGAGCCGGACATCTTGGCGCCAGCGATATAGTCTTTAATGCTCATATATGTTCCATTTTTGGAGGGTTAAAATTCAAGTACTAAATTAGCATTTTTAAAGAAAAACCTACTACAGTTTTTTGCTGTAGTAGGTTACAAATGAAAACGATTTGCTTGTGTGTAGGTGTCGTGGTAAATTCTACAGCGTAAATCCTGCGAATACGTTGTTGCTCAGGTGGGGGTGAACGCCCATGAGAATCACCCCTGCGGTAAGCAGGAACAGGCAAACGCGCTGGCGCTTGGTCATGCGCAGAGGATTGAGCTCACCCTCGGCGTCGTCGGCCCAGGCACTCTTGATGACTTGCAGGTAATAGTAGAGGGCAAGCACATTGTTCAACACGGCGAACACCACGATGCCGTAATGGCCTGCTGCGGCTCCGCTAAAGAACAGGTGGAACTTGCCGAAGAAACCGGCAAGAGGCGGAATGCCCGCCAGGCTGAACATGGCTACGGCCAACGCTACGGCCAGGCTTACGCTCTGCTTGGAGAGACCGCGGAGAGAATCGAAGGATTCCTCGCGATGGTGGCCGATGACTCCGAAGACGAAGAAGGCCAGGTAGTTTGCCATGGTGTAGACGAACAGGTAGTAGATGATGGCGGTCTTGCCCATTTCTACGGGACCTAGGAGGGCCACCATGATGTAGCCCGCCTGGGCGATAGAACTGTATGCCATAAAGCGGCGAAGCCTGCTCTGCTTCAAGGCGCCCAGGTTACCTACGAACAAGGTGACGCCAGCCAGCAGGGCTATCAGCGGAGCGATCTGCTGCTGCACCGGAGCCAGGGGACCGTAAACCAGCACCACCAGGAAGGCGATGGCCGTAGCCTTTGAGCTTACAGAAAGCAGCGCTGTCACGGGAGACGGCGAACCTTCGTAGACATCAGGTGCCCATGTGTAGAAGGGGAACAGGGTCAGCTTAAATCCGATACCGCAGAACAGGAACAGCACCGCAATCCACAGCAGCGGAGAGGTGCCTGCCGCAGCTGCACTGTGAATGGCGTCGAAGTGGATGGAACCTGCGAAGCCGTAGAGGTAGCTAAAGCCGAAGAGTTCGAAGGCGGTTGCCACGGAACCCATCAGAATGTACTTGGTGGCCGCCTCGGAGCCCGCGAGATCCTTCTTGTTCCAGGCGGCGAGAATGTACATGGGAATCGTAGCCATTTCCAGGCCGATGAAGAACGTGAGCAAGTCGCAGGCCGATACGACGATGTAGCCGCCCAGGGTGGCAAAGGTCACGGTGCCCGCGAACTCCGCAATCTGCTGCATGGCGGGTTTGCCGTCGGCGCCGTGGTTGAAGTAGTCCTTGGCCAAAAGCATTCCCAATAGGGCGCTCAAAGTCAGCACTTCGCGCATGAGGATGCCAAAGTCATCGACTCGCCAGTTGTTGATGAAGAAGTTTCCTTCGCCGCCAACCAGGGGCAAGAAATTCAACATCACAAAGACGGCAACCAGGCCGAGGATGGATAAACGCCACGGAATTCTGGAAGTATCCTTGCAAAGCAAGCGGCTGCCGATTACCATGAACGGCAAGGCAATCAGAACCAAATCCGGAATGATAAAGTTAGGTACGAACAAACTCATATTAACCTCCTACCACCGAGGCTGCGGAAATCTTTGCAAAAATTGGGGCGATGCTCATGTCCAGCATGTCGCAAATCCAGCCCGGGAAAATGCCAATAAGCAGCAGGCAGAGAACCAGGACAACGACCACAATCTTTTCGCGGAGGTTGGCGTCGGTCAAGGCTTCGTACTTGGCTGGCATATTACCGTGAAGCATGCGGTTTGCTGTTTGCAGAACGTAAACTGCGGTGGTGGTGATGCTGAGTATGGCAAGAATTGTGACGATGCGTGTGAGAGTGCTTTCTTGTTGGAAGGCTCCAATAAAGATATTGCTTTCGGCAACAAAACCGCTAAAGCCCGGCAGGCCAAGTCCCGCAAAGCCCGCAATGGCAAAGCCTACGCCAAGGAAAGGAACCTTGCGCATGATGCCGCCCATTTCAGTGATGTCGCGGGTATGGGTACGCTCGTAGATCATGCCGATGGTGGCAAAGAACAGTCCAGTCAAGAAACCGTGGGAAATCATCTGGAGGCTTGCGCCGCGAAGGCCCACGGGAGTGATTGCTGCAAGACCCAGGAAGATGAGACCCAGGTGGCTAATGGAACTGTAGGCGGTAATGTACTTCAGGTCCTTGTGGCGCAGCGCGATGAAGGGGCCAAGCACCACGTTGAAGATGAGGAAGGCCACGACGTAGGGAAGCCAAATCTTTGCGGCTTCGGGCATCAGGAACATGGCGACGCGAAGGCAACCGTAAGCGCCCATCTTCATCATCACACCTGCGGCTAGCATTGAAACCGCAGTGGGTGCAGAGGCGTGACCGTCCGGGCTCCAGAAGTGGAAGGGGAACAGCGAGGAACTCACCGCAAATCCCATGAACATCAGGGGGAATGCCCACATCTGGAATTCCATGGGGAGCGTCACCTTCGAAAGCTCCACAAGGCTCCAGCCGATAGATCCGCTTTCGAAGTAGAGGCCGAACAGTGTAGCCAAAATCATGGAGGAGCCAAAGGCCAGCGTCAAGGTCAGCTTCTTACCGCCGTAGTCCTTGCGACCGGAGCCGTAGCCTGCAATCATCAGGTACATGCACAGGGCTTCCATTTCGTAGAACACGAAGAACAGCACCAGGTCCATGCTCATGAACACGCCGTAGACGCTGGTGGCAAGCATCTGGATCAAGGCGAAGAACACCTTCTGGTTCCCCTTGATTTCCCAGCTGACCAGGATGCCGCCCCATACGATGACAGCGGTCAACAGCAACAGGAAAATGTTCAGGCCATCGGCGCCTACGATGTAGTGGGCATTCAAGGACTGAATCCAGGGAATGTCCGTAAAGAAACGCAGGGCGAAGGGCGCCGTGTGCTCGCTGGGCGGCAGAGCCGCAAGGGCGTGAACGCGATAGGTCAGATAACCCACCAGGGCCAGTACAAGGGTACCGGACACGGCGTGGATGGACTTAATCAGCTTGGTCTTGTGGCTGGAAATCGGGGCGCACACAAGAACGGTCAAAAGCGGAATGAGCCAAATCAGATTAAAGAGTAAGGTATCCATAGAATCTATAACCTCTCAATCTTAAAACGGAAGATTTCCGAGGAAACGCCACAGCAGCATGCCTACTACGAGGGTTCCCAGGTAGAATGTCAAGTTTCCACTCTGGGCGCGGCGAACCATGCTGCCCAGCATGTGTACAAACCAAACGGCAAAGGCGACCAGGCCTTCGATGACGTAGTCCTGAATGAAACGGGCCACCTTGGCAACGCCGCCAAAGATAAACTGGCGGACGACGCAGTAGTACATCTCGTCGAAGTAGAACTTGTGGTAAATCGTCTTGTAGATGCCACTGCGGTTGGTGTCGTCCAGGGCGCGCTCGATGCGGGCCTTGGGGCTTGCATAAAGCACCCAGGCGATAAGCAGTGCGACTACGGCGATGCCCACGGCTACACAGGGAATCCACTCGGCGTGGGGGAGCATAACCAGCTGAGGCACGTGGAGTTTGCCCGGCGTAAAGAAGTGCTCGAAGAGACCCTTGGCGGTAAAGCCGCTGGCAAGGGCGGGCACCGCCAAAATGGCGATAGGCAGCGTCATGAAGAAGTCTTCGTGAACGTGGCCGGCTTTGACGGATTCGCTACGGGGTGCGCCGTGGAACGCCAAGAAGAACAGGCGGAACATGTAGAAGGTGGTAAGGCCGCTAGTCAAAAGGGCCAAGCCAAATACTACGTAGTGCTTTGCCTGGAAGGCTGTCAGAATGATTTCGTCCTTGGAGAAGAACCCGGAGAAGGGCGGAATGCCAGAAATGGCCAGGATGGAAATCAATGCGCAGATGTATGTGAGAGGCATCTTCTTGCGAAGGCCGCCCATGGCATCCAAGTCGTTGGTATGCACCTGGTGAATCAGGGAGCCTGCAATCAGGAACAGGCTGCACTTGAAGAAGGCGTGGGTAAAGATGTGGTAGGTAGAGGCGGTCCAGCCGGTGGTAATGACCGCATCGCCAATCTTACAGGCGCCCAGGGAGAACATCATATAGCCTAGCTGCGAAAGGGTAGAGTAGGCAAGAATTCGCTTGATGTCCTTCTGGGTGCAGGCGATGACCGCTGCGAAAACCATGGTGAATGCGCCTACCACCATAATCAGGGTCAGGGTGTCTCCGCAGAGGGCGAAGAAGGGGAACAGTCGTGCAACCAGGTAAACGCCTGCCACCACCATGGTGGCACTGTGAATGATAGAAGAAACCGGTGTGGGACCTTCCATGGCGTTGGGCAGCCAGATGTGCATGGGGAACATGGCGGACTTGCCCCAGCCACCGGTAAAGATCAGCACGGAGCCAATAATCAGGGCGTCTGCCTTGCTTACGGTCATAATGCCTAGGTCCATGAACTGGGCCTTGAAGGCTGCCATGGTAAGGCCATTCAAAGTGCCAAAGTCAAAGCTCTGCACCACGTAGCTCACCAGCACGATACCCAGGAGGAAGAAACTGTCGGCAAAGCGGGTGAGGATAAAGGCCTGCTTCGAGGCGCTCACCGCACTGGGCTTATGATACCAGAATCCAATGAGCAGGTAGCTAGAGACGCCCACCAGTTCCCAGAAGACGAACATCTGGAAAAGGTTTGTTGCGGCAACCAGCCCAAGCATGCTGAAGCTGAACAGCGAAAGCAAGGCGAAGAAACGGCCCTCGGCTCGGTCTCCGCGCATGTAACCTACACTGTAGATATTCACCATGAAGGCGATGGAGGTGATCACCACCAGCATCATGACGGAAAGGGGGTCAACCAGGAGCCCGATATTTGCTGCAAAGGTCTCCGCGAACTTGAGGAAGGGAAGTTCAAAGAGAATTACCTTTTGCGGAGCAAAGTCAGAGGCGAAGTAGTGGATGGCCAAGGTGATGGCCGATGCCATGGCAATGCCGTTGCAGATAATGGCAAAGGCTGCTGCCCCCTTTGCGGAACGCTTGCCCAGGAAGAGCCCGTTCACCACAAAGGTCAAAAGCGGCATCAAGAAGATAAGGTAGCTGATAGATACATCATTAATCATGGAGATCCCTCAACTGTTCTACGTCAAGGCTCTTACGGCGGCGATACATGCTGACGATAATGGCCAGGGCCACTGCCATTTCGCATGCCGTAATGGCGATAACGAAAATTCCAAAGACGGCGCCTGCCGTAGAGTCTTTTGCGCTAAAGTAGGCGAAGGAGATAAAGTTCATGTTGGCTGCGTTCAGCATGATTTCCGTAGAAATCAGCATGCCCACCAAATGGCGGCGACGCATCAGGCCCCAAAGGCCGATGCCGAACAGCACAAAGGAGAGGATCAAGCAGTTCATCAGGGTCATTTATTTACCCTCCTTGTTTGCGTCCTGCTCAGGACTGCGGCGGGCGATGGTGATGGCGCCGATCAGCGTAGCCAAGAGCAATATGCTAACCGCCTCGAAGGGGATGATGAATCCGCTGATGTCGTAACCCATCAGGCGCATGGCCATGGCCTTCAGCGAGGCGAAACCCTCGGGAGCCGTAGCGGCTGCGGTCACCAGTTCCGGCATGGGCACAAGGCACTTCACCATGATGGCGATAAAGACTATGCTCAAGGCGAAGGCAGCAAAGAAGCGAGGCATCTTTGTGGAGAAGGCTTCTTCGCCAAGGTGGCTGGTCAGCAGGATGGTGAAGATTACGAAAATCACCACGCCGCCGATGTACACCATGATCTGCGCCAGGGCGTTAAACTCGGCGTGGAGCAAAAGATACAGCACCGTGGTGCCTACAAAGGAGGCGATGAGGAAAATGGCGCTCTGCAGAATGTTCTTGACCGCTACAGTGCAAATAGCGGTGACGACCATGATGAAGGCCACCACATAAAAGGCGATGTCGATTCCACTCATGGGGAATACGGCTGCCAGGCTCGAAAGAGACGGAAGCGATGGAAACATTAGCCTTGTCCCTCCTTCTTGTTCAGAATCATTTCCAGGGAATTGATGTCGGTGGTGGCCACCTCGAATTCCGGAGCCATTTCGATGGCGCCAAAGGGGCAAGCCTCTACGCAAAGGCCGCACTGGGTGCAGCTGGCAAAGTGGTAGACATAGCGCCCCAGCACCTTCTTGCCGGCGATGTTCTTTGTAGACTGCACATTGATGCTACCGTTGGGGCAGCTGCGTTCGCACATGCCGCAGGCGGTGCAGTGGTTGTTGCCCTCGGCGTCTTCGACCATGGATAGGCGACCGCGGAAACGTTCGTGCATCTTAAGGGTTTTGCGATTCTCGGGGTACTGCTCCGTAACGATTCGCTTGGGGTTGACGAAGTACTTCAACGATACGGACAAGCCGCAAAGCAAGCTCCACGGCCCGGTGATGCACTTCTTAAGGTAACCCTTGATATACTTCTTAGTAGAAAGCTTTTCTTTCATAAAACTACTCCTACCTTATCCTACCAAGGCCACGTAGGCGGCACCTGCAACCAACAGCAGCAGGTTTACCGGCAACATGAACTTCCATTCAAAACTCATCAGCTGGTCTACGCGGGGGCGCACAAAAGTCCAGCGCACCATCATGTAGGCCCAGATCATAAAGAACACCTTGGCAAAGAACCAGATGACGCCCGGCACCATGGTGAGGATCCCGTCCACCGCGGCGATGCCGATGCAAGGTGCGTGGAAACCGCCTAGGAAACACGTTGTCGCCAAAGAGGAGTTGGTTACCAGGGCGATGTACTCTGCCAAGTAGAACATGGCAAAGGGGGTGCCGTTGTATTCGGTGTGGTAGCCGCCGGTCAGTTCCTGCTCCGCTTCGGCGATGTCGAAGGGGGCTCGGTTCATCTCGGCAGTAGAAGAGATGAAGAACAAGATGAAGGCGATGAACCCGAGGACGGGAACCTTAAAAATCCACCAGTCCAGAACGGTTCCGCTTTGGCTCTGAGTGATGTCCATGAGGTTCGTGGAACCAGAAATCATCACCACGAACATCAGCACCAAGGCAAAGGAAATTTCGTAGCTGATCATCTGAGCCCCGCTGCGGAGAGCGCCTAGCAGCGAGTACTTGTTATTGCTGGACCAGCCGCCAAGCAAGATGCCCAGCACACCAAAGCCGTTGATGGCGATAATCAGGGGGATGCCCATGTCGATGTTTGCCACCAGCAGGTTTTCGCCAAAGGGAATCAGCGCTGCCACCATGAATGGCGCAATCAGCACCACCAGCGGAGCGAGGAAGTAGACGAACTTGTCCACTCCACCGGGAGCGTAGACTTCCTTGAAGAGCATCTTCAGAACGTCGGCGATAGTCTGGATAGTGCCGTGCCAGCCAAGGCGCATGGGGCCCAGACGGCATTGCACATGGGCGCAGACCTTGCGTTCCATGTAGATGAGAATCGGCGCAGAACCGATATTCACCAGGCAGACGGCGATAATGCAAATCACCGCGTTGATTAAGAAGGCGACAATACTGTTCAAGGTATCGGACTGGATCGCCGCCGGCAGGTATTCGGCCAGCTTCGGCACCCATTCGCGAACAAAGTCGCCTACAGGATTTGTGACTGAGGGAACGAACATAAGTTACCTATCAATTTCGGGAATCACAGGGTCCAAGGTTGCCATGATGGTCACCAGGTCGGATACGGTGAGACCCTGGCACATCTTGTTGAGAACGCCGATGTGGGGGAAGCTTGGGCCGCGAGTATGGATGCGGTAGGGCTTGTCGCCGGCGGCGGACACCACGTTGGCTGCGTAAAAACCCCTGGCGGTTTCGATTTCGCTGTAGGAGCGGCGAGGGGCAAGCTTCACCCGCTTCTCCTTGCCGGGACACGGCCCTTCGGCGGGGG